>LFSQ01000089.1 GCA_001512785.1 Syntrophomonas sp. DTU019 | reverse complement strand
GAAGTGCACCTGCCCGGCCAATAAAGCCTTTTTATAGAGGTGCTCTTCCGGACCGGCGACAATGCGGTTGTGTTCGCTTATAAAATCCAATATATATAAGGGCTGCCCGGCAGCAATCCCCAGACCGCGGCGCTGCCCGATGGTATAAAACGGCAGTCCGCGGTGCCGCCCGATCACGGTGCCATTTACATCCTGAATCTCTCCCGGCTGAACAGGCACTCGCTCGGCCAGGAAGTCCCGATAGTCTCCTTCTATAAAGCAGATTTCCTGGCTTTCCTGGCCCGGGGTGACGGGAAGGCGGTGCTCTTCGGCCAGATGCCAGACCGCCTGCTTGGTCAATTCGCCCAAGGGGAATAGTATTCGCGCCAGCTGGCTTTGATCCAGGCGAAAGAGAAAATAGCTCTGATCCTTGCTGTGATCCAAACCCCGGTGCAGGGTATAAACACCAGCAACAGCATCGTGTTTAATCCTGGCGTAATGACCGGTAGCAATCTTTTCACATCCCAGGCTGGAAGCGTATTGCAATAGAGCCCCGAACTTAATCACGGCGTTGCAGCGAATACAGGGATTAGGGGTAGCCCCCTTACGGTAAGTCTCACAGAAATAGCTTATCACCGCTTCCTCAAACTGAGCCCGCAAATCCACGACATGATGAGTTATTCCTAAAAACTCCGCTATCCGTGCGGCTTTTAAGCTGATGTCGGGTTTCCAATTTACCATGGTTATCCCTATAACCTCATGGCCGCTCTTCATCAGCAAAAGAGCCGCCATGGCACTATCCACCCCTCCGCTGAGCAAAACCCCGATTTTCACCGATTGCAACCCCCATTAAAGCCTTTGTACCCTGATACCTTACTAATTCACAATACCACCTTATACCAGTTGCTCATTATGGTCAAATTATGATTGCCAGCCGGGTGGTTTTGAGTCTAAGATTTATTAAGAAATCTTCGGGAAGGAAGCTTATGAACCTGTTTGATTATACCCTGGGCAATCAGGGAGACCAGCATAAGCCTTTAGCCTTTCGCATGCGCCCGCGAAACCTGGACGAAATAGTGGGTCAGGAGCATCTTTTATCCAAAGGCTCGGTTTTGCGGCGGCTCATCGAGCAGGATGCCCTGACCTCGATGATTCTTTACGGGCCTCCGGGTGTCGGCAAAACCAGCCTGGCCCGCATTATAGCAGAGCATACCAAAACCGCATTTTTGCAGCTGCAGGCCGTGGCCGCGGGGGTAAATGACATAAGAAAAATAGGCTCCGATGCAGCTCAACGACTGAAATACTATCAGCAGAAGACCATTCTCTTTGTAGATGAGGTGCATCGTTTCAACAAATCCCAACAGGACGTCTTGCTGCCTATAGTTGAGGAAGGCACGGTCATTTTGATAGGGGCTACTACGGAAAACCCTCTCTATGAGATCAATGCTGCACTCCTGTCGCGGGTGAAGCTGTATGTTTTAAAAAGCCTGGATGAAGCGGCCATCAATACCATCATCGATCGGGCTCTGCTCGATACCGAGCGTGGTCTGGGCAAATATCAGATAAGCCTTGATGATAAGGCCAGACAGCTTATCATCACCCATGCCAAGGGAGATGCCCGCATCGCTTTGAACATCCTGGAGACCTTGGTCAATTCAAGTGACATAAGCCGGCCTTTAGAGCTGACCGCAGCGGATGTGGCCATGGTGGTAGACCGGCCTCGCCTGCAGTATGATAAAAAAGGCGACCTGCATTATGACAGCATATCAGCTTTCATCAAGAGCATTCGCGGCTCTGATCCGGATGCGGCCGTGTTTTGGCTGGCCTACATGCTGGAAGGCGGCGAAGACCCTTTATATATAGCCCGTCGGCTGGTAGTACATGCCGCTGAGGATATCGGCCTGGCCGATCCCCATGCTTTACCGCTTGCCCAGGCAGCTGCTGCGGCCGTCGAGTTTATCGGCATGCCTGAAGCCAGGATACCCCTGGCTGAAGCTACGCTCTATCTGGCTACAGCTCCTAAGAGCAATTCCAGCGTAGTCGCTATCGACAAGGCTATGGCATCGATACGCCAGGGCCCTGCGGTTAAAGTGCCTGCGCATCTGGGAGATACCTCCCATTCCAAAGCATCCGCGTATTTCGGCAAAGGACGGGGATACAAATATCCTCATGATTATGGCGGCTATGTAGAACAGGACTATCTTCCGCCTGAGTACCTGGGCAGCAAGTATTACCATCCCGGAGAGAATGGGCATGAGAAAGCCATTAAAGAGTTCCTGAACAATTTACTCCAGGGCAAAAGCAGTAAAAAGCCACAAAAAGGGGAGATTTAGGTATGTTGGATTTGCAGTACTTCAATTTTTGTCCTATGCAGCAGCATCCGGTCCTGGGCATGTTTTGCCGTGCCTGCCAGCATCTGAGAGAATCTGACGGCGATTACTACTGCGGTTATGATGAAGGGCCTGAAACTGAAGGATACCTGATCAGGGATTTGATCAACCGCCTCCTGGAATGCCTGGAGGCAGGACAAAAAAGCCTGAGCAGGGAAGAGCTTTTGGCCCTTTTAGATGATTAAAGGGTGTCAGCCCGATATTGCTGACACCCTTCAGCCAGGGTACATTTAGCCCAGGATTTCGTCGATAATCTTCTGCAGCTGTGCCTTGCCCTGGGCTCCTACGATTCTCTTTATCTCCTGACCGTTTTTGAAAAACACCAGGGTGGGGATACTGCGGACATTGAAGCGGTCGGACAGCATCCGGTTCTCATCCACATTCAGTTTGGCCACTTGCAGGCGGCCTTGATTGTCCTGGGCCAATTCCTCTACAATGGGCCCTACCATGCGGCAGGGTCCGCACCATGGTGCCCAAAAATCTACCAGAACAGGAAGCTCAGATTGCACAACTACCTTCTCGAAGTTGTTATCATTCACATTGATCACATCAGCCATATCAAATGCCCTCCTTTTACATTATTTCATTAGTCTACCCATCAGGGTCACGATCTCATCAATACTCCCCTCTTGCCCTTCCTGCACTACGGCTCTGGCAATACACTCCCGGGAATGATGCTGAAACATTATCAACCCTACCTTGTTCAAGGCCGATCTGGCTGCTGCCACCTGGTTGAGGATTTGACCGCATTCGCTTTCTTCCTCAATCATCCTCTGCAGACCGCGGACCTGGCCTTCGATGCGGCGCAACCTCTTGATTAAATCCTGCTTGATGGCCTCTCTATCTCCGGGCATCTTCATACCCCCCTCGGGTATAATCTGTTTTTCGTTAGTATAGGTTATATTTGGTTCTTTGTCAATCCATTACGCATAAAAAACGAGACAGAAAACAATGAGGACGGGCCTGAGAAAAGGGGGGCAATAAGCTCCCCCCATTTATCAGGTCCGTCCTCATCTATGGTTACCGAGTTGTTTACCATACCAAATAGTATACCGCCATGGCTATTGAAACTGAAATGGCAAACCATATGATGGTTCTTATAGTTTCCATTTTAACCAATTTGATCAATTCTTCCACCGGCATTATCCCTCCCATCATCGGCTAAAACCTATTATAGCACATGCCGGCTAAAAGCTCACCGGCCAGGGCTCAGCGCGCCCACTGGGCCAGTTCCACGAAGCGGTCATGGCCCTCCGCCAAATCCAGCACCTCTACGGTGACTACCGTACCCTTGGGAATGATCACCTGGTTTTGCCGGTCTTTGATATCCTTCTGCACTTCTTTGCCCATTAAAAACTGGCGCTGTTTTTGCCTGAAAAGCAGCGCAGACGTTTTTTTCGCTGTGGCGGGTGCAGGATTGGAAGTAATTGACCCCGAATGGCCTTGACGGCGTAACTGCCTTTCCTCCCTGATAATCAGCACATCCTGGCCCAGGCTTATGATATCCTGGCTGGTGATGCTCTGCAATTGCATGTTGTTGCGCAGGTTCTTGTAATCCAGCTGTACAACCGCTCCGCTGCGCTCATCAATGAATAGCTCAGCGATCACGCCTTCCAGGTTGCCGCTGCGGGTTAAAACCATTTTATCCATAATGTCTATGCTGGCCTCCAGGCAGCTTCTGACTGCCGGCACATCGTCAACCTGACGCAACTGCTGTTCATTTTCGGTAGTTACTGCATATTCCCCCAGCCCTACCACTTTGGCGAATTCCAGCAAACACAGATCTATATACTTGCTCTTTTTGCCCACCAGGAGGAATTCCAATTTGAGGTGGTGCGGGTTCACCAGCAGGTCCATAACCCGACCCACTTCTTTGCCCTCTTTAATGGCAATCACTGGCAGCCCCAGCAGTGAAGAACCCTTTTTCAAACCGTATCACCTCATTTGTCGCTGCCAATAAAGTACTTAGCGAAAAATATTTGACACAAATAATCTAAATCCTGCCTGTACATTAATGTATCGACCGTTTCTTTTATTGGTCTCAGATACCCTGGGGGATATAATCGTTAGTTTGCAGGGCCCCTAAATAAAGGTGTGCTCTTGTTCACATTCTTATTAAGCCAGGTCTAATGTGATCCACCTGACAGACCTTCTGGATCAATTAATCCCCCGGGATGAGAAGCAGTTCCCAACTCCCACCTTATAACTGTTTCCAGTATTTTTCATGATGCCCCTTCTGCCCAAAGAAAAATCCCCTCTGCGCAGTGAATCTGGCTCTCTCTTTATCTGCTCAAAGGGGAGTTTATCGAATTCAAGGTAACGTAATTGTCTCGTATCCGAGGCGTTTGTCATTTTTGCAGAAATCCTTTGACCAATATGCAAGGAGTTCCTGCATCAGCCGACCCGCTGACCAGATCCGCCAGACTGGATAACAGGTCCTCAGATTTTCTGGGGGTCGTACCCTCGGTTTCGATACTGCAGCGGTCAAGCTGTTCATCTTTACGGGCCTGTATATGCCGGGCAATGGTTTCAATATCATAACCCTCATCCCACATCTTATCCACCAGGTATTTGTATTTTAGCCCCTCGCGATATTTGCCGCGCAAACCCGCAGTCATGCCGAAGGTAGGCTGAGGGTCTGCCAATTCGTAAATCCCGGTAGATGGGTCACAGTAAGCCCCGTCGCCATATATTATCACTTCGATATGTTTATTCAGTTCTTCCCGAACCCGCTTCTGAATCTGATCCGCGATCAGGTCGCAGTCGCGCGGCGCCAGCTTCAACTTGTCCCCGGAAGAGAGGTTGCTCCCCAAAACACCCCATTCCGACCAGTTCCCCGGGCCGCAGTTGCAGATGTCCTGCAGGGTAATGCATTTTACCCCCTTGGCGGCCAGTTTATCCCTGGTTCGAAAGCGGTTATGGACATTGGCTACCACTACCCCATCCAGTCCATAAGCAGCCAGATGAGTAGGGTCATTGCATAAAAACAGCTGGCAGGCTGCGCCCTGTTGATGCACGATTTGCTGGTACAAGCCGATATAATCTACCTGTGTAATGGGATGCAAAAATCGCTTCTCCCCCAGCTCTTCAAGGAGAATCAACTCCCCTTCACATTTACCCAGGGTTTCATGATAATCCAATGGCAGCAGTTGATTGCCTACTTCGTCAGTTGGGTAGGATAACTGTATCACTACTGTACCCTGAGGCACTGCTGAGGCCAGACCCTTAAGAATCAGGGAAAAACGATTGCGGCTGAGTATAGGGAACAAAACCCCAATCCGCGCCCCAGGGCCGACCTGCAATTTATTTCTGACTTCCTGAGCAATCTCATCTGTAGTTACATAATTATTCTGTGCTCGCGCTACTACTGATTCAGTCACACACACCGTATCACCGTCATCTAACAAACCGTCCTGGGCGCATTTGCTCAGTACCTCGCTCACCATAGCTACCACATCGCTGCCAGGTACTACCACACCCATTTTCAGCCCGAACGCTGATACACCAATATAATCCGGCAATATTCCCATGTGCAACATCCCTTCCCCTAATATACCCCTTATATATACAGCTATATCAACCCTCGACCAATATAACTTAAAATCCTTTTCATGACAATAGACAGCTAACCAACTATTTTTGTTTTTGTTATACCAGGCATAATTACCAGC
>LFSQ01000019.1 GCA_001512785.1 Syntrophomonas sp. DTU019 | reverse complement strand
AGTACCCCTGCCGCAACCGTCAGAACGCATTTAATCACTATCGATAAAAATGTCAGCCATCCACGGGAGATGGTTATTCCCATAAACTCAATTATTTGCTTATCAAACAGCGGATTAAATATACCGATGCCGATAACAAACGGCATGGCCCAGGCGATGCGTTTTAAAACCTCTTTCATAGGCAGCTCGGCCCAGGCACAGATGAAAACCGGGTAAAAAATTAGTGGCAGCAGTGAACTGATTTCGTACCTGTCAAATGACACCACCACAATCAGATAAACCCCAGTGGTAAGCAGCTTAGCAAGGGGGTGAAGGCTGTTTATGGCATTGGGCCGCCTAGCCAGGTCATCCCAAAGCCGCAGGTTGTGCATATTGTCGTACATGTTGGCCAAATAATCAGATCCCAAAAAAGGGCGAAAGGCTAAAGCCTGCCCCATTATTAGTTATGCCATAGGGCTGCTGCCCTTCCTGTGGAATATACTGATGAAATAGCCGATCAAGGCTGCCATCAGCAAAGTCAAGGCTCCTCCTAAAAGACCGGCTACGCTGGTGCCGGGGTCAATCGCCGGCCAAGATGCAGCCGCTTCCTCAGTGCCGGTTTTTGCCGCCACTTCTTCAGAGGACTTGAAGCCGTAATCAGGCATGAAGGCGGTTTTGCTCTGCAGCTCCGCCAGGGCTTGGTGAACTCCGGCAGGGGCTTCTAATTCCGCGGTACCCACGGTTCTTTCCAAAGACCACTCCAGTCCGTCAGGATGGGAAGAGGCGAACCAGGACAAAGCCCCGCCCACCAGTACCACAGCCACCGCCAGCCCGGTCAAAACCTTCTTGATGGAAACGCTGCCGATAGCCTGGCCGAGGTGAGCCTTTTCAAGTATCTCCGGCCGGGCTTGCCATACAAATGTAACTACCGCCGCGGTGACCAGGCCTTCTACCAGCCCTATCGCCAGGTGAATAGGCTGCATCAGCAAAACGAAGCTGGCAAAATGAAGTTCAGTCCTTCCCGAGGCCAAGGTCTCCAGCACTACGCTGAAAGCACCCAGCTGCAGTGCCACTATTGCCGAGAGCACAGCTCCCCAAAAGATGCTTAGGGAATTCAGTCCTTTGCGGGTGAACCATTTATAGATCAAGGGATAAGCGATAAAGCAGGTATAGAAGCCGAGATTGAAAACATTGCAGCCATAGGCCAGCAAGCCTCCATCGCCGAAAAACAGGGCTTGGATCAACAATATTGAGGCCATGGTCAAAAAACCAGCATAAGGCCCCAGCAGAATAGCCAGCAACATACCGCCTCCCAGGTGACCGCTGGACCCGGTGGCGGGTATAGTGAAATTGATCATCTGGGCGGCAAATATGAATGCGCCCATTACTCCCATCAAAGGTATTTTCTTTTCATCCATGCTGGCATTTACTTTCTTGGCAGAATAGGCCACCGCCCCAACTGTGACAGCCAGCATTGCTCCCCCGACTGCCGGGGAAATCAAAGCATCCGCCATGTGCATGAAATAAGGCTCCTTTCAAAACAAAATGACCCATTCAGGGGTTGGTTAATACTGTCCCCTTCATGGGTCGTTTATGTGCTCACTGGTATGCCTCCACGTACTTTGCTGTTTCAAACGCGGAGGAGAACCTTCCTGGTTCCATTATCATTAAAATATCATAGTTGTAGGTTAATGTAAATCCTTTTAACAGGATTATCCGGCATATTCAACGGCACGCTTCTGCGACAGTTTTCTAAACCTGGCTAGCAGCAGCATCAGACCTGCATCGAGTTCAGTCTTTTAACCCTATCAGCTGTTGCTGGATGAGTGCTGAACAGGCTGGCCAGATTGAATCCTGATAAGGGATTGACGATAAACATATGAGCCGCAGATGGGCTAACCTCCATGGGAATCCGCTGCGCCGATGCCTCCAGCTTGAGCAGGGCGTTGGACAGACCCCGCGGGCTGCCGCTCAGTCGAGCTCCCGTAGCATCAGCCTGGTATTCCCGGGACCGGGAGATGGCCATCTGAATAATCATCGCAGCTATAGGGGCCAGTATGGCCATGGCCAGTAAGCCGATGAGGCCGCCTCCACCCTCATCATCCCGGCTGCCTCCTAGTCCGCCGAACATTGCTCCCCATTGGGCCACATTGGCCAGCATGGAAATGGCTCCAGCCAGGGAAGCAGCGATAGTCCCGATCAATATATCGCGGTTTTTGATATGGGCGATCTCATGGGCCAGAACCCCTTCAACCTCATCCTGGTTGAGTATCTGCATCAGGCCGGCCGTCACAGCCACAGCCGCGTGCTGCGGATTGCGCCCGGTGGCGAAGGCATTGGGCTGCCTCGATGGGGTGATATAAACTTTGGGCATCGGTATGCCGGCCCGATCGGCAAGCCGCCTTATCATGGAATGCAACTGTGGGGCCTCAGCAGAGGACAGCTCGCGGGCTCCGGTCATCTTTATAACCAATTTGTCGCTGTAATAATAACTGAAAAAATTCATCCCCAGGGAAATGATAAAAAAGAGTATGGCCCCGCTCTGGCCCATCCAGGCATTGCCCAGCATAACCAGCAGAACTGTTAGGCCACCCATCAGTATCAGAACTTTCAGGTTATTCATCTTCCTACCTCCTTATCTTTATTTTTTTCCCTACCACGGTTTATATATCACTTTCAAAGGTTACCGCTGCGCCTCGGCAGCCACCTTTTTCCGGTCCGCTTGCCGCAGCCGGTCCCGCGCACCATGACGCAACAGCCCCATCAGGGCAGGAATAAGTGAAACCCCAATAATAATGATCATCACCAGGCCGAAATTGTTCTTGACCAGGGGTATGTTGCCGAAGAAATAACCGCCATAGACCAGCAGCAGCACCCACAGCATGCCCCCCAACAAGTTGAAGCTCATAAACCTGCTGAAGCTCATCCGCCCGATGCCGGCCACAAACGGGGCAAAGGTGCGGATAATGGGCATAAATCGGGAGATGACAATGGTTATCCCGCCATAGCGTTGATAGAAGGCCTCGGTCCTCAGTAAATGCTCCTGTTTGATGAAACGGCTGTTTTTGATGTCAAAGGCTTTACGGCCAATATACCT
>LFSQ01000097.1 GCA_001512785.1 Syntrophomonas sp. DTU019 | reverse complement strand
CACTCCAAGACCGGGTCATTTCCCTGGCGGTAAGCGGCAAAGGTTTCTGCAATCACCTGGTCAGGTTCCAGTGTATTGACATCCTCATCCAGCCAGTGGAAGTACTTGGTGGAATAGCGCACTGTTATTCCGGAGTTGGGGAGTTTAAACTGCTTGACCTCGCCGTAATGGTTGGGCTCTCCACCGGTAGCTTCGCCCACAAAAAAGGCCCTGGTTTCTTGCTTTAAGCTTATGGCATTCAATATCGCGGAGGAGTATGTGTCTTTGCCGATTATGACATAGAATCTGCCCGGCTGGTTGAATTGGCTGTTTTTAATTTCTTTGATAAACGGGTTGAGGATGGTTGATATCCCGCCGCGATTCTTCCTGATGTCCAAGACCAGTCTGTCGGCTTCATGGCTCTGCACAAAATCCCAGAACTCCTGGTTAAAGATCTCGAAGGGTTTGTCCCGCATCTGACTGCAGCGGCTGTAATTCAGGTATATGGTTTTATCGTTCTCCAAATATTCGTACCAGTAATGCTCATCCGGACGGCTCAGGTACAGAGGCACGTTTTTGGGCTTTTGCTCGGCGGCCACATAATCCTTATAGCTTACCGGGGTCATTTTTATGGTTTGCTGCTGACCGTTTTCCAGTTCCACCCCCAGCTCGATCTCATCCGCCTGGCTCAAACCGAAGTATCGCAGTACATTGGGCATAGGCAGGTAATAGACTATCTGCGTCTTAAACCAGCTCTCATTGGCCCCTGCCAGTATAGGCCTGAGCGTCTCAGCTACTTCTTCTATCTTCTTTCCATTCAGGGTCAAAATGCGGGCGTTCAGCAATCCCTGGTATTCCTGGCTGGTGCCCATGATATATATGCCTTCGGCAAACCAGTACAGCTCTAGTGGGTAGCTGTATTCCGCGCCGATATTGGATCCGGTATGGGTATCGCCGATGCCTGCCAGGATGACGCTTAACGCTATCTCCAGCTGTTCATCCGAATAAGCCGGAATCTTTTGCTTCAGTTCCTCCAGCTGCCGATGGAACTCCTGCTCAGAAACACGAAAATACAGGTTCTTGTGGACCTCTGGCAGGGTCTTTTGCAGGTAAGTGATGTCGTTTGCCCAGGCGGTATTGCGGTCATCGCTTAAGTATGGCCGGGGTGAGGGAACAGCCCCGCAGCCCGTCAGCGCAATGAGGAATGCCAGTATTAACAAAAGTACCAGGATAGTACGCGGACTTCCCGGCCGGTTAAGCCGCCAGCCCGTTTTAGGGCCAAATGATCTGATCGAATC
>LFSQ01000116.1 GCA_001512785.1 Syntrophomonas sp. DTU019 | reverse complement strand
CATCAGGCTGCTTGACCACTTCAGGTTCCTCAGAGTCGAACTCATCTTGAATGTCCCCCACCAGCACTTCCAGAACATTGTCCATGGTCACGATACCAGAGGTGCCGCCGTACTCGTCGATCACTACCGCGAGGTGTTGATGGTTCTTTTGAAATTCAGTCAACAAGCGGTTCAGAGGCATGGATTCAGGGACATACATAATCGGCCGGCTAATCTCCTCAATGCTGGTGGGGGTTGAACTTATATAAAGCAAATCCTTGATATGGATAAGACCGATCACCCGGTCGGGACTGCCCTCACAAAGGGGATAGCGAGTATGCTGGGTCTGCCGTGCTATTGCGATATTATCCTGCAAATCCAGGTGGGCATCCAGAAAAACCACTTCAGTCCTGGGTACCATGATTTCCTCAACCGTACTATCCTCAAAAAGAAATACATTCTGTAAAAGCTCCTGCTCGTTTTCATCAATCTGCCCACCCCTAAAACTGTCAGCGATGATCATACGCAATTCTTCACCGCTGTGGGTTATTTCAGCCTCACTGCTCAAGGGAATACCTATCAGGCGTAAGGCCTGGTTGGCGGTTCCATTGAGCAATAATACCGCAGGATAGAAAAGGGTGTAAAACACCCGCATCGGTAATGCCAGCCATAAAGAGATGAACTCGGCTTTTTGTATGGCCAGTGATTTAGGGGCTAATTCTCCGAATACCACATGTAAAAAGGTTATGAAACCAAAAGAGATCACAAAGCTGATGGTATAAACCAAAGCTGGTGATACCAGGCCCAAATTATACAATAGGGGTGTTAAAAGGGCAGCCACAGCCGGTTCCCCCAGCCACCCTAAACCCAGACTGGCCAGGGTGATTCCCAGCTGGCTTACTGATAGATAAGCATCTAATTTGTCTATACAGTCCTTAGCCAGCCTGGCCTTCCGGTTGCCTTCAGCGGCCAATTGAATTAGCCGGGTAGGACGTACTTTTACAAAAGCAAATTCCGCAGCCACAAAAATGCCGTTGAAAACAACCAACAATAGGGCAAGCATAATTTTGAAAACAGCGTAGATAATCGCAGCATCCATCACTTGAAAATACCTCGGGATAAGACTTTATATCTAATATGTACCTTCAATGATAACCTCATGCCCATTTCCCATCCGATAGAAAGCAATATTTAGGCTTTCAGGCGATGATGCCGTAAGTCATGCTGTCAAACTTTTATCTAGAAGTTGTATCGATCCTAAAACCTAAAGGACAGGCTTTTCAAGGCTAGAGCCCTAATACCACCAATTATGGCACCAATACCCAGTAAATAGAATAATTTATTAGAGAAACGGGGCAGCGGGGATTGAGAAAGGTGGTGGCAAAACGTGCCGGGGGAGTCAATAGCGGAATACGGTATCGCCTTTTTTGCAGTGGGGGGATTGATCTACCTTTTTGCCCAGACCATCAGCCTGTGGTTCCAAAGAGGGGAAAAGGCTAATATAGCCGAAACAGTCGCTGCTGTAACCGAGGTGATCGAAAACAATACCGAGGCTTTAAACCGCTTAGAGAACATGATAGGTGTGACTCTGAGCCGGCAGGAAGCCAAATTGGATGAATTGGTGGCCTACGCGCGACGGGAGAAATGCTTATGAACAGAAACCGTCGTTTTGAGTGATTTTGATCGCTTTTGCGGTCAGTGCTTTATGAAGGAGGGAATTGAATGGATACAACCCTGATCAATCTGGCGCAAAATTTCCTATCCCTGGTGATACCAATAATAGCCGTAATGATGATAGAGCTTATAAGAAGGTATCTGGGTTTGCAGAAAATGGCGCAGATAAACCAGGCGATTGTCAGCAAGCAAACCCTGGCTTTAATAGCGGTTCGTTTTGTGGAACAGGCCTATCAGGATTTACACGGCCCGGATAAATTCAACAAAGCCGCCGAATGGTTGGCCGAACAGGTGAATCAATATGGTTTCAGCATTAGCGAAACAGAAATAAAAGGCCTCATTGAAGCGGCTTTGAGCCAGCTGAAGGATGAATTGGCTTCTGAGTGGCAAAAGCAGCTTGAAGAGAATTAAGAAAAAGAAAGCATTCACAACGCCCGTGTTTGGTTGACTTCGCCGAGATTACTGCCTTATTATAAAAATACCAGGAAGTTGTAGCCTGGGACGCCCTGGAAGTTCTGAGAGCATTGAACAAGAAGGCCCGGAAAACGTCTCCACACGAGGTTACAATGTAGTTTTTGGAAAGGCAAGTGCCGATAGATAACTGCAATGTAGGCGAGGTGTACCCGGTTTTTACCGGGAGATGCTTAAAATGTGGGAGATGCTCGGGTAAACCTCAACGAGGTAGACAGGAAGCTTGACTGACATTGCTGTCAAGAGCACTGTTAGCAATCAGAAGCAGGTGGCAGTTGTTGCCAGACAGTGCCGGCCTTAAACCAGGGTGATAAAACAAAGGAGGGTCACCTCTCTTGTACAACTACACAACATAGGAAGGCCAGCTGGCACGCGAGTGCAGAATGCTGGTCTTTCTATTGTTATAGTGCCAACAGAGGAAACCTCCCCCTGATATTCCCACCTCTGACATTCCAGAAAAAACTATACTTGCTGCAGGATTTCAGATAAATTTGTTGAAGAATGTATTATTACAATATAATATACTCCGATCCTTTGAGCCTAAAGTGTCAACCAGGGTTCTCAGGACGATAGGGTAGATCTGGAAACGGGTCTGCCTCCCGTTGGAAAGGAGTGGGCTGAACAAAACCTGCATGTGGGGTGCTATTTATTGTAGTACCCGATTATGATTAGGTTTTTAGATCCTATTTATGATAGACATATAAACCCGGCAGCTCCTGTTGCCGGGTTTTTTTATGGTGCGCCCGGCATGGGCGCAGTCTAATGGGTGAAAGTCCCTAGTGCG
>LFSQ01000118.1:13169-21584 GCA_001512785.1 Syntrophomonas sp. DTU019 | reverse complement strand
GCCGCTTTGATGGGAGTGCCGGCCTCCTGGGCTATGTCTACGCCGTGATGGAAGCCTGATTTCCTCCACCCGTAAGCGGAGGTAATCTCGCCGCTGACCGGCCATCTGAACATCCCCACAGAGCCGCTGTAACCCCGCGAAGGCGTGCTGATAACCGCTATGCTGTCGACCTGGCCATCGGGGATGATCAACACATCTCCAATCTCCAGCTTATAAGGGTCTTTATCCTGGTTGGCCATGATCAGGGCTTCTACCTCTACGTCAAATCTGGCTGCCAGCGATGACAGGGTGTCCCCTTTTTTCACCGTATAGGTTGAAACTGGAATCTTCAGGGTTCTGCCTACAGCCAGCAGTTCATCGGCATCGAGGTTGTTGATCAACAGCAAGGCCTCTAAATCAACCTGATATGCTCTGGACAATGCCCACAAGGTATCGCCTTCCTTCACCACGTAATCCCTCATGGTACTGAACCTGCTGTCAGCCGGTTCAGTTACCGCAGAACCCCAGGGCAGGAAATCCCCCGGACAGAGTGCAGCCGCGACCGGGCCCACTAAACAGCCCAGGAAGGCAAGGCCTACCAGCAGTGAGCTGATCCATTTCTTTTTCATAGTACACCTCGCTTTTGAAGACCAATAGTCAACTTATACCATAGTCTCCACATAAGCCAAGGTGTTTATTCATCCATTTTTGAGAAACAGCAACTGAGATGGGATTATTTCCTTTAATTAGTAGGTTTTTCGGGCATAGTCGGTCTTGCCAAAAACCAACGGCGCGGCTCTCAACAGGTCTTTGTTGGTTTTGGTCTTTTTCATGGTATCCAATATCATCTGCATGGTCTCAACCGGGTTATAATCGCTGAACATGTTGCGCAGATTCCACATCAGTTCCAGCTCTTCTTCGCTTAAGAGCAGCTCTTCTTTTCTGGTGCCGGAACGCTTGACATCAATGGCCGGGAAGATGCGCCTTTCGGCCAGCTTTCTTTCCAGCACCAATTCCATGTTGCCGCGGCCCTTAAATTCTTCGAATATGACCTCATCCATCCTCGAACCGGTTTCAACCAAAGCCGTGGCACAGATGGTGAGGCTGCCCCCTTCTTCAATATTGCGGGCTGCACCGAAGAAGCGTTTGGGCTTATCCAAAGAAGCCGGGTCAATGCCGCCCGACAGTGTACGTCCGCTGGGCGGTACCACCAGATTGTGGGCCCGGGCCAGCCTGGTCACACTATCCATCAGTATGACCACATCTTTTTTGTGTTCCACCAGCCGCTTGGCGCGTTCCAAAACCATATCGGTCACTTTAACATGGTTTTCCGGCGGCTCATCAAAGGTGGAGGAAACCACCTCGGCTTTGGTTGAGCGCTGCATATCGGTTACTTCCTCAGGGCGTTCATCCACCAGCAATATTATCAGGACCACCTCAGGGTGATTGGCGCTGATGCCCTGGGCTATTTTCTGCAGCAAGATGGTCTTACCGGCTTTGGGCGGAGCCACAATGAGACCGCGCTGTCCCTTGCCGATGGGCGCTATCAAGTCTATGATGCGCGTAGACAGTTCACGCGAATCGGTTTCCAGGGTCAGTTTTTCGGTGGGATACAGAGGCGTTAAAGCATCAAAATGAATCCTTTTGATGGATTCCTCGGGGGGAAACCCGTTAACCCCCTCTACTTTGAGCAAGGCAAAAAAGCGCTCATTGTCCTTGGGAGACCGTACCTGGCCAGTCACATGGTCACCAGTACGCAGCTCGAATTTTCTAATCTGGGAAGGCGAAACATAAATATCGTCCTGACTGGGCAGGTAGCCAAATGGTCTTAAAAATCCATAGCCATCCGGCATAATCTCCAGAATTCCTTGGGCCTGCAGGAGTTGATCGGAATGGGTCAAGGCTTTGGTAATCTCGAAAATCAATTCCTTTTTGCGCAGCTTTGAATATCCCGCCAGGTTCAAATCCCGGGCGATCTGATACAACTCCAGCATAGTCTTGTTGTCCAGTTCGGAGATATTTACCTTTTCTTCCCGTTGTCCTCCCTTCATACCAACATCCTTTCATTCACATAATCTTACTGATCGATCAAAGCCGCAATAAGTCCACCTATTTCAATTAATAGTCATCACAATGAGACATACTGATATGATTAACTGCTGTTGGACGAACCGACATGGATTGATGATGGCTTTTCATCAGGTTGAAGCCCCAGCACATCGCGCTGGGCGAGGGTTGAGATAACGCTTTTTGAGCCTCTGCCAGATATATTATCCCATATATTCTAGGAAATAATCCAGCAAAATGCAAGTGAATAGCTTAATCCATCCTCAGCTTAATACGATTATCTCTGAATAATGGTTTTTTATCAAGATGATGCTCGGCAATAATGCGGCGAATGGTTCCTGATAGGCTCCTCATCACCAGTGTATCGGTAACAGCCTTGCGCTTGAGGTAGCGCACCCCTTTGAGCAAAAATGACCCGGTAATACCGGTGGCGACAAAAATTACATCCTCTGATTTGACCAGGTCATCGATGGTGAAAAGGGTGTTGATATCCTCAATGCCCATCTCCTTACAGCGCATGATCTCTTCAGGCTCTTCCGGAGCCAGGCGGGCCTGGAAATCACCGCCCAGGCATTTAAGCGCAGCAGCACTGATTACCCCTTCAGGGGCTCCGCCTATACCCAATAACATATCCACTCCGGAATCTTCGTAGGCGGCAGCTACGGCCGGTGAAATATCGCCATCGGCGATCAAGCGGATGCGAGCCCCGGCCTGGCGCACCTGTTCCACGATATGCTCGTGGCGGGGACGGTCCAGGATGACCACTGTTACTTCACTTATCAGTTTATGCGAAGCCCGGGCTACTTCTTTCAAATTCTCCTTGATGGGCGCATCCAGATGAACCCTGCCTTTGCATTTTGGGCCCACCGCTATTTTATCCATATACATGTCAGGGGCATGCAACAAGGCTCCACGGGGAGCAGCAGCCAGGACCGATATGGCTCCGACGCCTCCTTTGGCTACGATATTGGTTCCTTCGAGGGGATCCACGGCTATGTCAACCTCAGGGGGCACACCGGTCCCTACCCGCTCACCTATGTACAGCATAGGGGCTTCGTCCATTTCCCCTTCACCGATCTTTATAATGCCATCGATGGCCACGGTATCAAACATCACCCGCATCGCGGTCACAGCCGCATCATCAGCAGCTTCTTTATCGCCTTTGCCAACCCAACGAGCCGCTGCCAGGGCAGCAGCCTCGGTTACGCGCGCAAACTCCAGAGCCAATTCCCTCTCCACAATCCATACCCCCCTCTCTTAAGGGTTTTAAAAAACCCGCTTCCAGTCGTTCATAAACCTTTCAATCCCAGCATCAGTCAAAGGGTGCTTTATCATTTGCTTGATCACCGCATAAGGCACCGTGCATATGTGGCTGCCAGCCAAAGCTGCTGCAGTAACATGCATGGGATGCCTGATGCTCGCAGCGATAACCTCGGTGTCCAACAGGTATTGATCCAGAATCTCAATCAAGTCCTTCAGCAACGCCACCCCATCATAACTGATATCATCCACCCGCCCTATAAAGGGGCTAACATAACTGGCCCCGGCACGGGCGGCCAGTATGGCCTGGTTGCATGAAAATATCAGGGTGGCGTTGGTATTAATGCCCTCTTTGCGCAGACTGGATATAGCCCTTAAGCCGTCCTCAGTGAGGGGGATCTTGACCACTACATTGGGATGTATGGCAGCCAACAGCCGTGCTTCCCGCATCATACCCTGATAATCCATAGCGATGACCTCGGCGCTAACCGGTCCCTCCACCAGATTGCAGATTTCGCTGATGAGCTGGTGGTAGTCGCGTCCTTCCCTGGCAACCAGGGTTGGATTGGTAGTGACCCCATCCAGAAAACCCAGGGAGTGTATTTCACGGATTTCGTCAATATTGGCTGAATCAATAAATATTCGCACTTTTTCCTCCTTATGCTAAGCTCTGCCGCTACTGCCGAATACCCTCATCTTCTCCCGGATAATCTTTATGGCGGCTTCGCGAGCCGGGCCCAGAATCTGCCGCGGGTCGATTTCGCCCGGTTTGGCCGCCATAACCTCGCGCATCGCCCCTACAAAGGCCTCGCGGATATTGGTGTCGATGTTGACCTTGCGCACCCCCAGGGAGATAGCTTTGCGCACGGCTTCATCAGGCACCCCGGATGACCCGTGCAGCACTATGGGTATGTTCACCAGGCGCTGAATAGCGGCCAGACGGTCGAAATCCAGCCTGGGCTCCCCTTTGTATTGCCCGTGAGCGGTACCGATAGCCACAGCCAGGCTTCTTACACCGGTCTGTTCCACAAAATAGCGGGCCTCTTCGGGATCGGTATAGGCAGCTTCACTCACATGAATGTCATCCTCGGTACCGCCTATCTTGCCCAATTCAGCCTCCACCGATACCCCGATGGGCCTGGCAATCTCCAGGATCTTTTTGGTCGTGGCGATGTTTTCTTCCAGGGGCAACTGCGAGCCGTCAAACATTACGGAAGTGAAGCCACTGCGGATACACTTTATCACCTGGTCAAAGTCGGTGCCGTGATCAAGATGCAGGGCTACTGGAACTGTACTATTTTCGGCAGCTATTCTGACCATACCCGTAATATACTCCAGTCCGGCGTAGCGTATCGCTCCCTGGCTGGCCTGCATGATCACCGGCGATCTTTCCAGTTCTGCAGCCTGAATGATGGCCTGCACAATCTCCATATTGTTGGCATTGAAAGCACCTACTGCATAATTGCCCTGTTGGGCTTGCTCTAACAGGGTGTCAACCCCTACCAGCGGCATATCGATCACCTCGTTATATATTTATTGAAACTTTTCGGCCTTTACCATTTGCTCCACTACCTGGCGCAGGTTCATTATGTCGAAGGGTTTGGTGATACACTTTTTAACCCCGGCATCCAGAGCCTTCTTAATGACATCCATTTCCCCATAAGCGGTCATCATAATGATGGTCAATTCCGGATGGTTGGCGAGGATTTTTTGTGAGGCTTCCAGGCCGTTCATATTAGGCATTTTCATATCCATCAGGATTATATGGGGAGATATGGTCTCAATCTTGGCGATGGCTTCCAAACCATCGGAAGCTGTATGTACAATCCAGTTGTCCCTTTTAAACAACTCTTCCAGCAGGCGGCGCACTCCCTTTTGATCATCCACTATCAGTATTTCATAGCGCATCTCGGTTGCTCTCCCCTTTTCAACACATGTAATTAATTCTGCATTGAACACCAACATCCTTCTAAAGCAGGGGCAAAGAACTTAAAGCCAGGCCACCGATTATCAGCAACAGCAAGAACATCAACAAGGCTGAGGCGGCCGGCAAGAGATAGATCAAAACCGCCTGCCCGGTAGTCAGGGTCAAGGCTTCACGCACTGCCAAGACCTGCAACCCCATTACCCAGAATACGGAGAGCATATAAAACACCGCGCCCAGGCTGTTAAGGTCCGCCAACGCTGCCATATAGTACAAGGCTGTGCCAATAATGCCGGGAAAAACGGCAAAGCCCAGGCAGGTCAAAAGCCCTTTGGCATTGCCGTATCCATAAATGACCTCTGCCAGAAGGGAGAACACACCTGCAGCCACAAACCAGAGCACAACTACCACCACCGCTTCCATGGTTCCCCACAGCCACGGGCTGTACCCGGGCAGATCCAATCCGCCCTGATTGATGCTCCGGCTGGCTTCGCGCAAAAGGTAATTGGCAAAATAAACCCCGACGAAAACCACAAACGCTGCCAGCAAAGGCCGTGTGCGGGATAATTCCCTCATGGTGCCCTGCGGTGCAAAGATTAATCCGTAAAGGACATCCAGTATGGTCAAACTGAGTCCCCCTAGCTAATAATACAACTTGACAGTCGGCTGATTGCCCGGAAAGACGATATTTAAGCTGGAAACCAGGCGCTTCCACATATCCTGCCGGTTAAGCACCTCAATGGGTGCTTCCCCCTCAATCCCGGCCATAATTTTGGCCTGCTCAATAGCATCATAGTAATCGCCCAGACTATCCACCAGGCCCAGGTCTTTGGCCTGGGTGCCGGTAAAGACCCTCCCGTCTGCCAGGGGCATGAGCTGTTCGCGGGTAAGCTTGCCTTCCCGCCCTTTTAATACTTGATCGATAAACTGCTGGTAGGAGTCCTGCACAATGCCCTGCAGTATCTGCTGTTCTTCCGGAGAGAGCTCGCGGTAGGGAGAACCGATATCCTTGTGTTGACCGCTTTTGATCACAATCTCTTTAACCCCCAGCTTTTCATACAGGCCCTGGATGTTTTGCATCTGCATGATCACTCCTATGCTGCCGGTTAAAGTGGCCGGGTTGGCCATGATATGATCAGTGCTGCAGGCAATCCAATAGCCGCCTGAGGCGCATACATCGCCCATGGAGGTTACTACCGGTTTCCCGGTGGCCCTGAGTTTATCCAGTTCCACCCCGATTTCCTGCGCCGCTACCGAGGTGCCTCCCGGGCTGTCAACCCTTAAGACCACTGCTTTAATATCCTCACGGCTGGCTGCCTGGCGAATGAGCGACATGATGTAGCGAGCATCAGCCGTAGTGCCCTGCAAGAGGCTGGAGGTGCTGGTGCCGGTAATGGTACCGGAAACCTCTATGACCCCGATTTTCCCCACATTGGCCAAACCCGCCTGAGGCTGTCCGATATTCTGCACGGCCATAATCAACAGAATAAGGAGAAAAACCAACAATAAAGCAATTACTATCCTCTTCTTCACCGTCAACCCCCTTTTCTCAATCACTGCTGACTGTAGCGCCCGGGGCAACCCTGCTGTGAATGCGCTTTATTGCAGGGGAAACCAGGGTTTTTCTGGCCGGCAGCGATACTACCGTGCCTACCCCGGCCTCCACATTTTCGGGCAGTTTTATCAAGGTGAACTGCATGAATACCTTGCCCACCACTGTACAGGGTTGGCCATTTATCTGTACCTGAGCGGTAAACCCGGGCAAGCCCAGCCAGGTAAACAATATCTTTACAGCCTTTTTCACCGCGTCCAGCCCTCCTGCCGGTGGATTGACCACGTCGACAGCTACACCGTCAATGAACCCTACCGGCAAAACCGCGATGCGGGCCGACTGCCCCAGGCGATAATTTCTAAAATACCCTATATAACTGCCTGCCGGACGCTGGTTGAGGGAAATAATGCGCGTTTTGTACTGAAACGGGTCCAAAAGTGTGATTGGTTTGGGTATATCCCCCACCGGGTACTGCCCTGATAACAGTGTTCCCACCCTTACAGCATCCAGGTGCATCTCCGGGAAGCGCAGGGTAACCGCGCTGTTGGCACAATGCCTTATAGGGATAGTATAACCACTGTCGTTCAGTCTTCTTACGGTGTTCATAAAACGCCCAAACTGCTGCCTGGTATAGCCGGGATGGCCGGCACCCGCGTGAGCCATGTGTGTATATATACCTTCAATATATATGTAAGGATTGCGACTTAAAGACTTACAAACCTGTTCGGCCTCGTCGTCGGACAGACCAAAGCGGTTCAGTCCGGTTTCAATCTTAAGATGAACTGTGAGCCTGGTTTGCTCCGTTAAGCTGACCCGATCTGCCAGGGAAGCGCCCTTTAGGCTGGAAATCATGATGGTAATCTGCGCCCGGATAGCCTTTTGCACAGCATCCTCATCCACCAGCGGGCTGAGCAATAGAATAGCTCCCTTTATTCCGGCCTCACGCAGCTTAAGGGCTTCATCGAGGAAGGTGACGGCAAAAAACTCAACCCCGTTATCGGCCAGAAGTGTGGCCGTTTCCACCAGACCATGCCCGTAAGCATTGGCTTTTACCACCGCGATCAAGCGAGTCGAGGCCGACAGCAGCGAACGGACTTGGTCCAGGTTGTGGAGTATGGCGGCATCATCAATCTCCACCCATTTATCGCTCATAGCTGCCATCAGTCTCCCCCCTGGCTTCTATGTCTGCGCTGCAGATAAACCGGCAGTATGCGGGTCCACAACCAATACCAGGCAGGCTTATAGACAAAATCCCATTCACCTACAAATTCCGTCAGTACACCGTTAAATCCTTTTTTGAAGCGATAAAGCCCGTACAAGGGGTTGTTTTCATCTAAATCGCCGGATACCCCCCTAAAATCATACACAGTGCAGCCCTGCTCCCTGGCCCAGTTTATCATTTCCCACTGCAAGAGGTAATTGGGCATTACATTGCGGTGGCGGTTGCTGGAGGCCCCGTAGAGGTACCAGGCCTTGTCCCCCAGGATAAAGGCCAGGGTGCCGGCTATGATTTCCCCCTGATAATGGGCTAAAAATAACCGGGCATAACCATTGGCAACCATATGCTCCCAGATGGATTCGAAATAGGGAAAGCCTCTGATAAGGAAATTATCCCGCTGTGCGGTCTCTTCCA
>LFSQ01000118.1:0-13111 GCA_001512785.1 Syntrophomonas sp. DTU019 | reverse complement strand
TGAGCCCTGATAAACGATGCTTAAAACCGCAGGCTGACAATATTCCGGTATAAGCCTTGTTTTGCACCGGTATATCAGGGTCTATTTTTAAGAAAATGGCTCCCTCACGGCGGGCAATTTGTTGGGCTGCAGCAAATAGCAGCCTATGTTCTTCGGCATTATCCGCATCAGCTACCGGCCCCCGGGGGGCATAAAAAATGGAGCGTTTAACCAGGGGAACAGGCAGGCTGCGTTTGAGAATCAGCATAGCCGCCCGGATCTGTCCGTCTTTTTCCAGAACCAGAGCTATCGGTTCCCAGCCGGTCAACTTCTTGACCTGCCCCCACTCCCATAATTGTAGAAAATGCCCTTTGGGGTGCCGGGCAATGAAACGATTATAGCTGGCTTTATCCTTAGCCTCAATAATTCTGGTTTTGTACATGGTTTTCCCCTTTGGAGATGCTCATCGTTATTCTTGCCAGGATAATTGGCCGTCAGCTGGTATAATCAGCAGAGCACTCCATCATGCGTGGTTTTACGAGATTGCCGGTATTCCAGGCTGTTCTCGATCAACCCGGTAAACAAAGGATGTGGTCGATTGGGCCGTGATTTAAATTCAGGGTGGAATTGACAGGCCACAAAGTAGAGGTGCTCTTTTAATTCGATAATCTCCACCAAACGCTGATCAGGCGATAAGCCGCTGATAATCATGCCGTGCTTTACCAATTCATCACGATACGCATTGTTGATCTCATAGCGATGCCGGTGCCGTTCCTGCACCTCGGCTTGTTGATAATACTTGCTGGCTATGGTGCCGGGGGCTATATGGCAGGGATAGGCTCCCAGGCGCATAGTGCCGCCTTTGCTTTCCACATGCTCCTGCCCGGGCAGCAGATGTACCACCGGGTGAGGACTGTGGGGGTCAAATTCACCGCTATTGGCACCTTTTAACCCGCACACATTACGGGCAAACTCGATGACGGCGCACTGCATCCCCAGACAAATCCCCAGGAAGGGGATCTCTTTCTCCCGCGCGTACTGTGCTGCCAGTATCTTGCCTTCTATACCCCTTTCGCCAAAACCGCCCGGAATGAGAATGCCATCCACATCCGCCAGCAGCGGTTCCGGCCCTTCCTTTTCCAATTGTTCGGCATATATCCATTTTATCTTCACATCGCAGTTAAACTGAAAACCGGCGTGTTTAAGCGATTCCACTACGCTCAGATAAGCATCCGGCAGTTCCACATATTTGCCCACCAGGCCGATGACCACCTGCTTGTTCATATGCAGGATTTTGTCTACCATAGTCACCCATTCAGCCAGATCCAGTTCGCCGCAGTGCAGATCGAGCCTGTTTTTGACCTGCAGATCAAGCCCTTCTTTGGCTAAAATCAAGGGAACTTGATAGATAGAACAGGCATCGATCAGTTCAATAACCGCTTCCCGATCCACATCGCAGAACAAGGCCACTTTGGCCTTGAGGTCCATGGAAAGCTCCTGTTCGGTGCGGCACACCAGTATGTCAGGCTGAATACCGATACTCCTCAGTTCTTTTACACTATGCTGAGTAGGCTTGGTCTTCAGTTCCCCGGCAGCTTTGATATGCGGCACCAGGGTTACGTGAATATATAATACCCGGTCTTTGCCCAGGTCAAATTTTAACTGGCGAATGGCTTCCAGAAAAGGCAAGGACTCTATATCGCCTACCGTTCCCCCGATCTCGGTTATGACTACATCGGGGCGCTGGGCCTTTTCTATCTGCAGCACGCGCTCTTTGATCTCATTGGTGATATGCGGAATGACTTGAACGGTCTGGCCCAGATAATCGCCGCGTCGCTCTTTATCTATGACTGCCTGGTAGATGCGCCCGGTGGTGCAATTGGAAAGTCGGGTAAGGTTCTCATCGACAAAGCGTTCATAATGCCCTACATCGAGATCGGTCTCTGCTCCATCTTCAGTGACATAAACCTCTCCGTGCTGGTAAGGGCTCATGGTTCCCGGGTCTACGTTTATATAGGGATCAAACTTCTGCAGGGCCACTTTAAGCCCCCTGCTCTTCAACAACCTTCCCAATGATGCAGCAGTGATTCCCTTACCCAGCGAAGAAACAACGCCTCCTGTTACGAATATGTACTTGGTCACTTTCCCGATCCCCGCTTTCCCTGGTGTGGTTCAAACTACCCATTCTTCTGAATTGTACACCTCTTTGTCATTTATGGTCAACTGCCGGGGTAATCCAGCACTATCACCCCGGCTGATTCATGCAGATCCTCACGGCTGACCTTCAGCCAGGGCCTTTTGACCGTTTTGTCGAACTGGCCGGTAAACTTCTCCAACGGGTCTAACTCAATGGTAAGGGGCTTGGTTTTATAATGCATGGGAACGATTATTACCGGCTTTAACTGCTCTGCCACCGTTTTGGCCTCGTGAGCATCGATGGTGTAAATGCCCCCTACCGGAAGCAGCAGTATATCTACATTGCCGATGGCCTCAATCTGGCGGGTTTCGAGGATATGGCCGAGATCGCCCAGGTGTACGATATCCAGGCCTTCCAGGGAGATTTTGTAAATGATGTTCTTTCCCCTGAGTTTACCCTGCTTGCGGTCATGAAAGCTTTCAATGCCTTCTATTCTAACCGGGCCGATTTGGAAAATGCCGGGTTGCGAGATGACCTGCGGGTTGCCCTGCAGTCCCTCCACCGCATTGTGATCATAGTGCTGATGGCTTACGGTGACGATGTCAACTGGCTCTTTATACTGCGGATAGCCCACCTGCTTGTCAAAAGGGTCAGTCAATATGCGCCCTGAAGGGCTGTCGATGAGAAACGAGGCATGACCTAACCAGTATATAACCATTACCTATTCCCTCCTTGAAGCTCGGTTAACTTGGTAAAACCAGTACCCCTCGCCCTGATAAACCAGACGGTTGTCAAGATTTAAGCGGGTATAAATGGAAGTCAAGGTCCCCATGTCGGTTTTTCTCCCCATCTTTTCAGCAATCTCGGTCACCAGCTGCATATAGTGCATAGGTTCTCCATTAGCGGTGAGAATCTCCACGGCCCAATCGGCTTCACTTTTCTTGCGTGTCTGCATGTCATTCCTCCTACCACTGTTCTGGGGTTTTGCCCCTGCTCAATCGCCCTTCAAGCCTTCACCTGTCATCTCCTACATGTGATCCGGGGCGGTTACCCCGACAATAGCCAATGCGTTGGCGATTACAATCTGCACTGCTTTCATCAAGGTTAAGCGCGCGCTTTGCAGCACTGGATCTTCCTGCAGGACCCGGAAGTGGTTGTAGTAACTGTGGAACAAAGCCGCCAAATCGAGTGAGTAACGCGCAATACGGTGTGGTGCCAGGGTTTTGGCGGCTGCCTCCACTTCCATAGGAAATTCCGCGATTTTCCTTAAAATATCGATTTCTTCAGCCTGATTGAGCACTGATAAATCTGTCTTTTCATGCTGATCCCACTTTACCCCCAAAGCCTCGGCCTGGCGGAATATACTGCAGATGCGGGCATGGGCATATTGTACATAATAAACCGGGTTTTCCATGCTCTGCTGTTTGGCCAGTTCCATATCAAAATCCAGGTGGCTGTCAGGATTGCGCATCACAAAGGTGAAACGCGCCGCATCCTTCCCCACTTCTTCAATCAGTTCGTCGAGCGAAACCGTGGTGCCGGTACGCTTGGACATGCGCACGATCTGACCGCCACGATACAGGCGCACCAACTGCATGAGGATAACATCCAATTGTGCGGGATCGAAGCCCAAGGCGGCCATAGCCCCTTTCATGCGGGCCACGTGGCCGTGATGGTCCGCTCCCCACACATTGATGACCCAATCAAAACCCCGTTTGAATTTATCCTTATGATAGGCAATATCGGCCGCAAAATACGTGGGAACGCCGTTGGCGCGCACCACCACCTCATCCTTTTCATCTCCCCACAGAGTGGTCTTAAACCATTGCGCCCCGTCTTTCTCATATATATAGCCTTTTTGCCTCAATTCCTCAATCACCGCGGCAACTTGTCCGCTGTCATGCAGCTCCTTTTCACTGAACCAGACATCGTATTCAATGCCGAAATTTCTCAGGGTCTCACGCATGTAGGCCAGTTTCTCCTGCAATGCCAGGTCAGCCAGCTTCTGCTGCCTTGCACTGGATTCCACTGCCAGGAGGCTGTCGCCTTCGCTTGCTATTATGTTCTTTACCGTATCCACCACATCCTGACCGGCATAACCGTTTTCCGGAAAGGGGATGTCAAACCCGCAGAGCTGCAGGTATCTGGCTTCAAGGGATTGTGCAAACAATTCGATCTGATTGCCGGCATCATTAATATAAAACTCGCGCTCTACATCATAACCGGCATAATGGAGCACATTGGCCAGTGTATCGCCGATGGCCCCACCGCGGGCATTGCCCATATGCAGATTTCCCGTGGGATTGGCGCTTACGAATTCCACTTGTACCTTTTTACCGTTGCGGGGGGCTGAGCCATAATCCTCACCCATCTGTATCACCAGGGCCGGTATGCTGTATAACCAGCCGGGACGCAGATACATGTTGATAAAACCGGCCCCGGCCACCATCACCCGGTCGAGATGCAAAACCGCCTCCTTGTCCAGGTGGTCGACAATAATCCGGGCAATCTCGCGGGGTGACCGGCGAACTGATTTTGCCAGCAGCATGGCTACATTGCAGGCAAAATCGCCATGCTCTTTTTCCCGCGGCACTTCGATGACAAAATCGGGTACAGCCTCTATGCTGAGGGCTTGCTCGGCCTGGGCCTTTTCCAGGGCAGACATGATCATGCTGCGCAGAGCGGATTTGATCTCCTCAACCGGGTTCATAACAACCTCCTAAGTGCTTTCTTTAACACATATATTCTACCTTATCCGTACCAAAACTATAAACAGGTGAAGGTGCCAATTTGGGGCAAATGTTCGCATATCATGCCAAAGGGGCAGAAACCCAGGCTTAACGGCACAAATGAAGCATAAACCTGCCGGGTCCGGAGAGCTAAACCGACACCTTAACCATGACTTTCAATATCCCGGGGGTTACAAAACCACCAGACTGCATAAAAAGCATCGCTTGCTCCCCGGGCCAGCTCAGGCCGGTATGCTGTTATCGCGGCTTCAATCCGGGTAAAGCCAGGCTGGCATATCATTGGGTATCCTGCTCCAGTTGCCATGCCACTTCCTCGAAGGCAACCACCACCAAGGGGTCAAATTGAGTGCCGATAGCCTTTTTTATGATCTGCAGGGCTTGATGGTGCTCACAGCGGTCCTCGTCCGGTGCCAGTGCGGTCAAGGCATCATACATATCGGCTACCGCGATTATGCGGGCCGCCAGGGGTATATCGGTATGTTTCAAGCCCAGTGGATAGCCACTGCCGTCATAGCGCTCATGATGATGGTAGATGGCGGATTTTATGGCTGCCAGGGATGGTGTCACCGGTATCATCAGCTGGCCCAAAGAAGCATGATCCATTTCAGCCTGATCCTCCTGGGAGGCTATCCCCCGGCCGATATCGTGCAATAAAGCGCTGTATACCAGTTCGCGGAGCTCTTCTGAGCTCATCCCCAGGCCCTGCCCGATAAGGCGGCTGATATGAGCTACCCTCCGGGCATGTCCGATAAAAACGTCTTGATTGCTCTCCAGGGCCTGAACGGCCGCACCCAGCAGTATCTCAAACTGCATCTGTTCCTGCTCCCGGTATTCAGCCCGCTCAAACACCATGTTCATATGCTTCAGCAGGACCTCCAGGGCAATCTGCAGGTTTCTAGGCCCTATATGCGGCGGTATATTGTATACAAAAAGACACTGCGAACTGCTCCGGTCCATGGGCACTACCGCCAGATTTTCAATTCCTGCAGGCAGCTTTATGTCGCTGTCCGCCTGTTTTATGATCAGAGGCCGGCCTTCTTTAAGGCAACGCCTGGCTATTTCAGGGGCCTTTTCCCACCTGCTAATTGGCTCAGTGGTTTCCGTAAATGGATAAATACACAGCTGAGCCCTGGGGAACATCTTCTCAAGGATCTTAAACAAGCACTCACCGGCCTCTTTTTGGCTGGACTGGAGGTGCAATGCCTCTATCCCGCTGATAACCCTGCCCTGCAGGTTTAAGGTCTGCAGGTTTTTCAAATATGCAGCCCCCAATATGGTTAAGCCCAATCCCAGCAAGAGGAACAGCAAAACCACGATTAGCTGCGGCAGTTGAACCGTGCCGGCTATCGCGACCAGCATCGCTGTGCAGGCCAAACCCGCTATTGTCAAGGCTTTTATATCCATGCCCTCACCTTTTTCCTCCCTTTCAGGTCTCGCCTTCTATTATAATCCACAATCTTCCCCAAAATACAGCCTGATTGGTAAAGCGCTGGCGGCCCGCTGCAAATGGATTTTATCTTCATATCTGGTATAATAGCCCTAGCAAATCTGAAAGGAAGATTCTATGACTACCAACCCGATTGTAACCATTGAAATGGAAAACGGGGCTATTATCAAAGCGGAGCTCTACCCTGAAATAGCCCCCAATACGGTCAGCAATTTCATCTCCCTGGCAAAAAGCGGTTTCTATGATGGTTTAACCTTTCACCGCGTCATTCCCGGGTTCATGATTCAGGGCGGCTGTCCGCACGGCACTGGCACCGGTGGACCCGGTTATAGCATACGCGGGGAATTTGCCGCCAACCGGTTCAAAAACGACCTGCGACATGAACGCGGAGTCATGTCCATGGCTCGCAGCCAGCACCCGGATTCGGCCGGCTCCCAGTTCTTTATTATGGTCGCAGCCGCACCCCATCTCGATGGGCAGTACGCGGCCTTCGGCAAGGTGCTGGAAGGCATGGAAGCGGTAGATAATATCGTCAATCAAAAGCGGGATTTCCGAGACCGGCCGTTAAACGAGCAGCGCATGGCCAGGGTTGAAGTGAATACCTTCGGCATAGAGTATCCTCCCGTTGAGAAGGTACAGAGGTAATAAAAATGCAGCACTGCGGCTTTGTCATCCCGCTGAGCCTTTAAATCTGCCCTGCTATGGTCAGTATTCAGGAGGGCTATTCATGAATCGACAACCTGTCTCCCGAACCTGTTTCGTATGTGGCAGAGAAAACCACATCGGTCTTAAAATGGAGTGGTTCAACTGCCCTGAGGAGGGCAAGGTAAAAGCCGCCTTAACCATCCCGGAACAATTCAACGGCTATCCTGGATTCGTGCATGGCGGCATTATTGCTGCCATCCTCGATGAAACCTCAGGCCGGGCGATAATGATCAATGGCGAGCACGACCGCCTGTTTGTGACCGCCAGCCTGGAGGTTAAATACAGACACCCGGTACCGACCAACACACCGCTTATGGTTAGCGGGTGGGTCATCAGGGGCGGGCGGACCAGGGCCAGGGTAGCTGCAGAACTATGCCTTGAGGATGGGACCTGTCTGGCCTCCTGCAAAGCCACCGTTTTAAAGCCCCCGGAAGAATATTATGAATTATGGAACTGGCAGCAGGAGAAAGAGCATTGGAAGGTGCCCGGGGATTGATAGCGATCTGTCCAGGAACACAGCAGCTGCTGGCCTGACAGCGGCTTATACCCGGCATCCTACGGATTGTTGCGGGTAAGTCGGGTACAAAACGATCTCCCGCCCCACATCGCAACCCTGTCTGCGCAAAAAATCGGCTACAGTATCCCGGGCCAGATCGGGGCGGTTGTTTTGCTGGCTGAGGTGGGCCAAAAAGACCCGCAATCCGGGTTTCATTTTGATCCGGGCCAGGACTTGCGCGCTGTGATCATTGGAGAGGTGTCCCCGACCGCTGCTGATGCGCTGTTTGAGAAAGCCCGGGTAAGGCCCGTTGGCCAGCATTTCCCGGTCATGGTTGGCCTCCAAAACCGCTACATCGGCCATAGATAAAGCATCGATAACGGTCCCGGCAACCGTGCCCACATCGGTAGCCAGGGCCAGTTTGCGCTTTTGATAATAAAAGGTAAACCCTACCGGATCAACCGCATCATGCGGGATAGGGAAGCATTCCAATTCCACTGCCCCAATGGTCAGGTAATTATCCAGCAAACGGCAGCAACTCCCGGGGATTTTATCCCTGAAGGGCAGCCTCTCCCAGGTTCTGGCCCGTGCATAGACCGGAATGCCAAAGCGTCGTGCCAGGACTTCTATCCCTTTGATGTGGTCACTGTGCTCATGGGTTAACAGAATGGCATCAATGGCCTGAACATCGCTGCCCACAGCTTTAAGTGCCTGGGCAATGCGCCGGGCGCTGATCCCGGCATCAATCAGTATAGAGGTGGGGCCAAATTGAAACAAGGCGGCATTGCCCGTACTGCCGCTGGCCAGTATATGTACCTCAATCATCAGCTTTCCCCTTAGCAATCAGGGTGATTTTACATTGACCTTCCATCGGCTATTTCGGAATAAGCCATGCTGCACCCTCATAATTAACTATGGTAGCATAATTAACCTGACTTGCCTATGCGCCTTCAATACCTTTTAAATTAAAGTATCCGGCCCGCATTACTGTACGTTTTTTGTCGTTTAATCAGGAACATTTTCTCTAATAAAACCCCCAAGCAGATATGATACAACGGAAACAATCGCCATGAGCAAAAACCTGATAGCAGCCTTTTCCAGAAAATCCGCTAAATGAGGAGGGATTTCAGGTCAACTGGCCGAATAGAGCGTATGGTTTATAAATGAATGGAGGGACGGAAAATGTTTAGTAAAAGCGTATATTCCAGGTGGATGGTTTTGTTGGTGCTGTTGATGGCCTGTTCGGTCCTGGTGCTGGGTTGTAGCCAGGTCAGCGAAAAAGCCAGCGAAAAATTAGCTGAAAAAGCACTCGAATCGGCTTCCGGCGGAGATGTCAAGGTGGATTTGGAGGATGGCCAAATCAAGGTGGAATCTAAAGATGGAAGCTCTACCTTCAAGACCGGTGAAGACTTGAGCTGGCCAAAAAGCATGCCGGCTGATGTTCCGCAAATAAGCGGGGCCAAGATCTCAAACGTCAGCGAAGCCAGCACTGCAGAGGGGCAAACCTTTATGGTGTGGTTTGAAGGTATCAGCGATGAGGATCAGGTCAACAAATTCAAAGCCGATCTGGAAGCACAGGGCTGGAGCATATCCGGAACCACCACTACCCCCGAGAGCACATATATAGCAGCAGAAAAGGCCGATTGGTCTTTAACCGCCACCTTTAACACTGAAGAAGGCCAGGGCATCATTGTTGCAGGGCAGCAAAAGAAATAAGCAGGCCCAGCCAGCCCTGGTTTACAGCCAGGGCTTTTTGTTTTACACCAGGCGAACCACTATGGTTTTCGCCGCCAGATCCCCACAGCGCTGCTGCAAGGGGGTTTTCCATATCAATATCGCCCCTACCAGGCATAAGAGTTGCACATCGACGATTCTCAAGAGATTGCGCAGGAAGGCTTTTGGTATCCCTGCACTGGAACCGTCCCGGCTTACCACCTTGATCTGCGCTATCAGCTTGCCGGGGGTAAACCCCAACAGGCCTTCGAAGGCGGTGTAGTACAACACCATTATTCCATAAACCATCAGCAAAGCCTGGCTGTGCTCTATCCAGAATGATGCCGATACGAGGTTGGACAGGGAAAAGGTCAGTTTGGCTGCCTCGGGCACCCAAAACCCGATAATTGCCAGAATCACTACCGTGTCAAGCACACTGGCGATGGCACGGTGCACAACCCCCACCAGGATCAGCCCTTCCGGCGTTTCACGGACATCGGCTTCAACCGCACACTGCCCCACCAGGCCTTCATTGATCATCCACATCAATCTTGACCCGCAGAAGCAGCAATAGAAGTTGCCTTCTTTCCAGACACTGCCGCACACCGCGCAGTATTCCGGCTGCTGCACCTCCAATGATTCATAGCATTCCGGGCACTCTGTCAAGCCCCGGGGGATTCTTTCCCTGCAGTATGGACAGCGCATCTCCCTTAACCCCCTATCGCTTTTGTCATCATAATATGTCTTGATATTTAAGCCCCATTCTATAAAAACCTCATTCTTGGGAAATATTGATAGTAGAGACTATATGGCAAGGAGGCTTTATCTTGAAATCGTTGGATCGCAACAGCAGGTATTGGGCACAAGTTGAGCAATCGATAAGCGAAGCCCTTGATTACGCTCAGTCAGCCCATCAGAGCGTAATGCAGGCTCAGGTTGGCCTGACCATGCAGGAAATCGAATATGCCCAAAACCGGGTTCATGAAGCACTGCTTCGCATCTATCAGGCCCAGCAAATCATAGGGCCTGAACCTGAAAACGAGCATCTGGCGATGCGGCTGCAGGCCGAGCACGACCGCTTGTTGCAGGAATACCAGATGTTTAAATAAGCTAACCCGTAAACAGCCGGTCTCCCTGCGCTCTGGCCGGGCGTCGGGCCTTTGCTGGCGGCCACTGCCCGTCATACCATTTATAATAACATATCCTTCATGGAACCTTTCACTGTTTATGCCGCATGGTAAAACCGGGCATTGCTCTTGTCAAGGCGGGATAACCTGGTTCGCTCATCGTTACAGCAAGCCTTCTAGGTTTTCTTCCAGTGCCGCCGAATAAAAGCATCCCTTCCTGAGGCCTGGCGATAGCTCTGGTAATGCCAGGGGTTTTTTTGATGATAGTTTTGATGATAATCCTCAGCGGGGTAAAAGGTCGTAGCGGGAAGGATTTTTGTCACTGTCGCCGACTTAAACCGCCCGCTTGCGGCGAGTTGCTGCAGCGAAGCCAGGGCAGCCTCCTTCTGCGCCTCATCATGATAAAAAATAGCGGTGCGATAAGAATCCCCCCGGTCGTAGAATTGCCCCCCGGCGTCGGTAGGGTCGATTTGCTGCCAGAATATCTGCAGGAGTTCCTGATAGCTTACCTGCTTAGCATCATATCTGACCTGTACAGCTTCATAATGCCCGCTTAAGCCCTTCACTACATCTTCATAACGGGGGTTTTCCAGATGGCCCCCGGTGTATCCTGAAACCACCTCGATGACCCCGGGATGGTTGAGAAACGGCGGCACCATACACCAAAAGCATCCCCCGGCAAAAGTAGCCAACCCTAGCGAAGCTTCGCTTTCCTTTTCCACAATCCAAAACCCCTTTTAGAGAATATCATACCCCATCGTGCCAGTTTTTCAGTATTTAACCTGTAACAAGTCAAAAGAGCCGGGCTTGGGCCCTGCTCCTCTTCAATCCTGGCTTGGAGTGTTTTGCCAGCGGCAGTCAGTTTCTCGCCCATCTGGGCCATCTCCGTTGATTGCGGTGGCATTTGCTCAGCAGCACCGGCATGTTTCCGGCAGTTTTCCTGTTTTACTTTTAAACGCACTCTGCAGGCTTTTCGGTTAGAAAAAAGCCTGCTGTTTTTGATGACTTTGGCCCGGTGCAACATGGTTTTGACCGTCAATGGTGATACGGCTCACCGCGCAGTATTTTAAAAGCGCGATATATTTGTTCAACCAGTATCAGCACCGCCATTTGGTGCGGGAGGGTTAATCTGGACAGGGATATCCGCTCGTCAGCAGCGGCTATCACCTCCCGGTCAAGACCGTATGCGCCTCCGACCACAATATTAATCCTGGCTTTACCGCTCAACATCCATTGTTCGACTCTGGCCGCCAGTTCGGTTGAACTATAGGCCTGCCCCTCTATATCGCACACTACCAGGTATTCCCCGGGAGAAAGCTGCTGCAGGATGCGCTGCCCCTCCTTCTGTTTTACCTGTTGTATATCATGATCGCCAGGCCGCGCGGGCGCCCTGGCTTCAAAACCGCTTTGCAGCTGAATATCGCTGTATGGCCGCAGTCGCTTGACATACTCCTGGATTCCGCTATTATAGAACGGTTCCCGTATTTTCCCCACAGATATTATGCGTATTTTCAATCCTAAGCTGCTCCCCTTAAGAGGCTGTTGCCGGCCCAGGTTGCTAGCTTTCCTGAAGTATGACCGGAACGGTCATTATCTGCGCCTGAGCAACATCGCCTCCTACCAGCCGCAGCAGTTTTACCTCTACAGTCTGTCCTGCCTTGCGGCTGGCGATCTTCTCCTGCAATTCCAGGCTGGTGCCTACATCCTCATTATCGATGCTTATAATTATATCATAAGCTTTTATTCCCGCTTTAGCCGCGGGGCCATCAGGGAGCGGTTCCACCACTACCCCGGATGGGCTGGGGAGGTTGAAATGCCGGGCCAGTTCACCATTGATCTCTCCCAGCATCCTTATGCCCAAAACCGGACGTATTACCCTGCCATGATGCTTGAGCTGCTCAACCACTTCCTGCACCTGATTGGAGGGAATGGCAAAACCCATGCCCTCAAACCCGGCTGCGGCGATCTTTACGGTGTTAATTCCTATCAACTGCCCATCCAGGGTCACTAAAGCCCCGCCGCTATTCCCGGGATTAATGGCGGCATCGGTTTGAATCAGCCGAAAGGGCCTGCCATCCTCGGTAGCCAGCAGGCGATTAAGCCCGCTGACAATCCCCGCGGTAACTGAACGAGCGAAGCGCATACCCAGGGGATTGCCGATGGCCAATACCTGTTGACCGACCGCCAATTGCTCAGAGTCGCCAAAAGCAATAGGGGTAAGCTGGCCGTCCCCCGGTATTTTGATCAAGGCCAGGTCGGTATGAGGATCGGCGCCAATCAGCCGGGCTTCCTTTTCCACCCCGTCTGCCAGAGTAACCGTGATGCGATCGGCACCCTGGATAACATGGTGGTTGGTAACGATATGACCTTCAGCATCAATAATAACCCCGGAAGCAGTGCTTTCAACACTGATCTGGTCATATACATCGCCCTGCTGCCGAAAATTGCTGATGCCCACCACTGAAGGGCTTACTGCAGCGGCTACCTGGCTGATTGCCCCTTGCGCCTGCTGGGGAACAGCGGCCGGCTGGCTGATGCCAAAACCATTATACAGCAGGGCAAACAGCAACAGGCCGGCACAAAAACAACCGGCGAACACCAGCCAAACCTTTACTCCCACTTCTTTCATAAAACCACATCCAATCCCGGCTTTTTCCATAGCTTGTACTGCCGCCCGGCAAATATTCCCCTGGTGAGGTAGAGTGAAGGGCTGGGGATACCAGCCCCTCCTCATCAAACCGTACGTGAAGTTTTCCT
>LFSQ01000069.1 GCA_001512785.1 Syntrophomonas sp. DTU019 | reverse complement strand
CTGGACGAGGCCGAGATCATTATGGGTATTCATAAAATGCGGGCCCGCAAAAAGCCAGCCATTCAATGTCATACTACCAACGCCACTGACAACCCGGTGCAGCTAGCCGCCGACGCCGCTGAAAACCGGCTGCGCGGCTTCTCTGAAGCTGAAACCACCGTCGGGGTAGCACCCATTGCTCCGTTCAATGCCATCGCCGTTCTGATCGGCGGGCAAACGCCCCATGTCGGCCTGCTCACTCAATGTGCTATTGAAGAAGCACTGGAACTTGAACTGGGTATGCGCGGCATGACTACCTATGCCGAGACCGTTTCCGTGTACGGTACTGAGCGCGTTTTCGCTGACGGCGACGATACTCCCTGGTCCAAAACGTTTCTGGCCGCCGGTTATGCTTCCCGCGGCATCAAATTGCGTTTCACCTCCGGTTCCGGTTCAGAGGTACAGATGGGATATGCTGATGGCCGTTCCATGCTCTACCTTGAAGCTAAATGCATCATGATTACCAAGGGCGCCGGGGTACAAGGTTTGCAGAACGGCTCCATCAGCTGCTGCGGTATTGCCATGTCTGTTCCCAGTGGGGTTCGCTCAGTACATGCGGAGAATTTGATCACCGCCTTGTGCGACCTGGAGAATGCCTCGGGCAATGATCAGATCTTTTCACCTTCTGACCTGCGCCGTGCGGGGAGAACCTATCCCTTGGTGATAGCCGGAACCGACTTTATCTTCTCAGGTTACGGCGGATGTCCCAATTATGACAACATGTTTGCCGGTGCTAACTTCGACGCTGAAGACTTCGATGACTACCTGGTGCTACAGCGCGACCTGACGGTGAACGGTGGGCTGGTACCGGTTACCGAAGAACAGACCATTGCGGTGAGAAACCGGGCTGCTCGAGCCATACAGGCAGTATTCAGGGAATTCGGTTTTCCTGAAATTACTGACGAGGAAGTAGAAGCTGCCACTTACGCTCACGGCAGCAAAGATATGCCACCGCGCAGTATCCGTGAGGACATCAATGCGGCTCAGGACATGATGAAAAAGGGAATAACCGGATTAGACATCATTAAGGCCTTGATCAAGCATGGCTTTGAAGATATTGCCGAAAACCTTTTCCAGATGATGAAGCATAAGGTCACCGGTGACCTCCTGCAGACCTCAGCCATCGTGACCCCCGAGAATAAAGTGCTGTCAGCTATCGGGGATAAGCTTAATGACTATCAGGGTCCTGGAACTGGTTATCGCTTGGAAGAAGACACCGAGACCTGGGAAAAGATTCAGCGTATACCTCAGGAAATAGATCCTGAGACGTACGAATCCTAATTCGGAAAGGGGTGTTGAGCAGTGCAGATCAATGAACAATTAATTGCCGGCATCGTAGCTCAGGTGGTGCAGGAACTGTCTAAAGCACCGACAGCTTCGACTGTGGCTGCAGACCAAAGCAAAGATATGATCCTGGTGGATAAAGGCCCGGCCAAGAAAGGCACCAATCCAAAAGAAGTAGTCATCGGCATTGGACCTGCGTTTGGTAAAACCATGCACTATACCATTAAAAAGTTGCCCCATTCCCAGGTACTGCGCGAAATAATTGCCGGAATTGAGGAAGAAGGCTGTGTAGCAAGAGTAGTAAGGGTTATGAGAACCAGCGACGTAGGCTTTATCGGGAATTATGCCGCCAAACTGGCAGGTTCAGGAATCGGTATCGGCGTTCAGTCCAAAGGAACTACCGTAATTGAGCATAAGGACATGAGCCCTCTGACCAATCTGGAGTTATTCCCCCTGGCTCCCATAATTACCCTGCCTCTTTATCGGGCTATAGGGCGCAATGCAGCTCGCTATGCCAAAGGTGAAAATCCAGATCCAGTGCCGGTTATCCTGGATATAACGGTACTGCCGATTTATCAGCCTACTGCGGTGCTGATGCATAACATGGAAACCAGTGAAGTTGTTTTCAACGCAGAACACCGTGATGTAGAGTATAAATTCACTAATTAGGCGGAGGTGACAAGTATGGATTCCAAAGCTATTGAATCACTGGTTCGCGAGGTATTGCGCAATGTGAGTCAGGCCAATACTGCCGGCAGCAGTTCGGGCTTAACCGTTGAAGATTATCCTTTGCAGGAAAAAAGGCCCGAGTTAATTAAGAGCCACACCGGCAAAAAACTGGAACAATTGACCCTTGATGGTGTTAAGAAGGGTGAGATATCCTTCGATGACCTGAAGATTCACCCTGACACCCTGGAATACCAAGCCGAGATCGCCGAGGCAGCGGGACGCCCACACCTAGCCCAGAATTTCAGGCGCGCCAAAGAATTGACCGCAGTACCCGATGAAGAAATCCTCGCTATGTATAATGCACTGAGACCCTTCAGATCTTCTAAACAGGAACTGCTGGATCATGCGGATCACCTTGAAAAGACCTACAATGCCAAGGTCTGTGCACAGCTGATTCGAGAAGCAGCCGAAGTCTATGAAAAACGCGATATGCTGGCATAAATCGGGGATTCGGGGCAAGGTCCTAACAGGCCTTGTCCCGGCAAACCCTTGTAAGGGGTGAAAAAATGGCTTTAATTGCAGGAGTAGACGTTGGCAATTCTACTACCGAGGTGGCTATTGCGCGGATTGACAATTCTCATTTGGAATTCATCGCCAGTGGAATTGACAGAACCACCGGCGTTAAAGGGACCAAACAGAATATCCGCGGCATTATCAATGCTTTGAACGATGCCTTGAAGTTTACCTCATATGCTATTGACGATATTGACTTGGTATTGCTCAATGAAGCCACTCCAGTAATCGCTGACATCGCTATGGAGACAATTACTGAAACCATCATCACCGAGTCGACCATTATCGGGCATAATCCTTCAACTCCCGGAGGTATCGGTTTTGGCGTAGGTAAGACTATGCATATTAAGGATCTAGCCGCTTATAACGGGGCGGATGCGGTAATTCTACTGGTTGATGCCAGCTATGATTTTGCGGAAGTAGCGGCAATCATTAATCAAGCTATAGACCAAGGCAAGCCGGTTGTCGGCGCCGTTATACAAAATGATGATGGTGTTTTGATAAGCAATCGTCTTAAATACATCATCCCAATTGTGGATGAAGTGAGATTTATCGAGAAGGTGCCAGTCAATATGCTGGCGGCTGTAGAGGTGGCTGAAAGTGGCAAGACCATTGAAACCTTGTCCAATCCGTTTGGCATTGCCACTGTATTCAATCTCGACCCTGAGGAAACCAAGCTGGTAGTTCCCATTGCGCGCGCTTTGATAGGCAACCGTTCCGCAGTGGTGATAAAAACCCCGGCTGGAGATGTACGGGCTCGCCGTATCCCGGCTGGCAAACTGCAGATTTTTGGACAGCGTCATAACGCTTCCGTTGATATAGAATCCGGTTCCGAAGAAATCATGACTTCGGTGGAGAAAGTACGTCCCATACTGGATGTACGGGGAGAGCCGGGAACAAATGTTGGCGGGATGACCGAGAGGGTGCGTGCAGTGATGAGCAAACTCACTGATCAGCCTCTGCAGGAAATGACCATTCAAGATATCCTGGCAGTGGATATGTTCGTGCCCCGGGAGGTACAAGGCGGTGTGGCCGGAGAAACCGCCCTAGAAAGCGCGGTGGGGCTGGCCGCTATGGTTAAAACCAACCGTCTGCCCATGCAGCAGATTGCGGAGGAACTGCAAAAAGAGATCGGTGTGCGCGTGGAAATAGAGGGCGTAGAAGCTAATATGGCTATTATAGGAGCTTTGACTACCCCTGGTACTACCGTGCCTCTGGCCATTGTGGATATGGGCGGTGGGTCAACTGATGCCGCAATAGTCACCGCCAGCGGTGAAACCTATTCAACCCATTTGGCTGGTGCCGGAGACATGGCTACCATGCTGATTAAGGCTGAACTAGATCTTGACAATATGGATATTGCTGAAGACGTAAAACGTTATCCCCTGGCTAAAGTGGAAAGCATGTTTCACATTCGTATGGAAGACGGTTCGGTTAAGTTTTATAACGAACCCCTCCCTGCCCATGTTTATTCGCGGGTAGTAGTTTTAAAAGAACAAACCCTGGAGCCGATCATGACCCGCCATTCCATGGAAAGGATCAGAACTGTGAGAAGGGAAGCCAAGCGACGGGTATTTGTACGCAATGTCTTGCGGGCTTTGCGCCAGATTGCTCCGGACGGCAACATTCGCCTGCTTGATTTCGTGGTCATGGTAGGTGGGTCGGCGCTGGATTTTGAAATACCCGAAATGGTGACTGAAGCCCTGGCTGAATACAGAATCGTGGCCGGGCGGGCCAATATCCGAGGGTCTATGGGACCCAGAAACGCTGTGGCCACTGGTCTGGTACTGTCTCACTTCAGCCGCAACAGTAAAGGGAAGGCATGATTATGAAAGATTTAACCGCCAAAGAAACACTGAGCATAGTGGTCTGCCACGAAGACAATCCATTAGCCCAGGAGCTGGCTGAATATGCCCGGCAGGGTATAGAAGAAGAGTCGATGCCGGCCTTGTTGCTGCCTGCAACTGGCAACAGCCTGGAACTGTCAAGAATGGCTTGTGAGTTATCTTTGCTGGCAGTAGGGGTAGGCATCGATAAACGGGGCAGCATTTCCCTGACCCATTTTCAGATGCCTGCCGATAAGCCGGTTTTGCAATCAGCCAGCGGCAGCGATACCCGTAAAGCCCGGCTAATGGGCGGCAATGCAGCCCGCTTGTACAAGCGCATTCCGTTCATTTTTGAATAGATCTCGGCATCATCGGCTAATACCCAATAACTGCAATCCATGAAATATGGCTGGAGGGAAAAACTGTGGCACAAGCGATAGATGAAGAAGTCCTGACCGGGGTCATCGTTAAAGCGATTTTGGACGCGCAGCAGGGAAAGAAACTCTTAATTCCGGTGGGTGTTTCAAATCGGCATGTGCATCTGTCCCAACCTGACATAGAGACCCTATTCGGTCCTGGATATCAAATGCGGGTATTAAAAGCCTTAGGACAACCTGGACAGTGTGCGTATGAAGAGACTGTAACTTTGGTCGGCCCGAAAGGTGCCATACCAGGTGTCAGGGTGTTAGGCCCGCCCCGGGAATTTACCCAGGTTGAAATATCTTTGACTGATGGCCATTCCCTGGGGATTAATCCTCCTATCCTGGAGTCTGGGTTAAGGTCTCCTACCCCCACACTGTCAATTGTGGGCCCCAGGGGTGCCATAACCTGTTCACAGGGTGTCATATGTGCGCTGCGGCATTTGCACATGACTCCTGTGCAGGCGGCAAGCTTAGGAATCAAGGACGGTGACATGGTCAGCATTCGGTCTCATGGAGACCGGGGGCTGGTTTTTAACAACGTTAAAGTGCGGGTAAGAGACGACTTTGCAACTGAATTTCACATCGATGTCGACGAGGCCCGCGCGGGCAACATCAAGAACGGAGAATTTGTCGAGCTAATTGGAGGGATAACCGATGGATACTGAGACGATTGTTCAAGCCATAACCAAACAGATCTTGGAGAGGCTGGATCAATCCAGGAACACTGCACTTGAGCACGTCTATCATGTGCCTAATCCATCCCAGGACGGACAAGACGGGATATTCGAAGACCTGGACATGGCCGTTGAATGCGCCTGCGAAGCTCAACAACAGTTGCTCAAGCTGGGATTGGAAAAGCGAGGCCGCATAATTGAAGCCATTCGCAGGGCCGGTGAAAAAAATGCCGAACTTCTGGCTAAAATGACCACCGAAGAAACCGGCATGGGTAGACCGGAAGACAAGGTCAAGAGAATACTCCTGGCAGCTTTGAAATCCCCTGGTATGGAGGATATAAAACCGGAGGTATTTGCCGGGGATTTCGGCCTGACCCTGGTGGAAAGGCAGCCTTTTGGAGTTGCGGTGTGTATTACACCGTCCACCAACCCCACTGAAACTACCATATGCAATGCTATTGGCATGATTGTGGCAGGCAACTCGGCTGTAATCAGCCCTCACCCCAATGCCAAAAAGGTAACCCATAAATGCGTTCAGATCATCAACGAGGCTATCGCTCAGGCCGGAGGTCCACCCAATTTAATCGTTACCATGGCCGAACCTACCCTGCAAAAGACCATGAAATTACTGCAGCATCCCCGAATCAGCCTGGTGGTGGCTACCGGGGGACCCGGAGTGGTTAAAGCTGTCATGTCCTCAGGTAAAAAGGCCATTGGTGCTGGAGCCGGGAACCCTCCGGTGCTGGTGGACGAGACTGCTGACATAGCCAAGGCAGCCCGTGACATTGTTGCCGGAGCCAGCTTTGATAACAATTTGAACTGTATTGGCGAGAAAGAAGTAGTGGTAGTAAAATCCGTGGCCGATCAGCTCATGGCCGAATTCGCAAAGCAGCCTACTTATATTATGAAAGACCGCAAGGATATCGATCGCCTGACCAGACTGCTCACCACCGAGGAAGGGGATTTCAACCGTGACTGGGTAGGCAAAGATGCCAGCTGCATTCTTCAGGCCTTGGGCATCGAGGCTTCAGAAGACGTCAAGTTGATTGTCTATGAGGTTGAAGCCGACCATATTACGGTGATGGAAGAATACATGATGCCAATTCTGCCAGTGGTAAGAGTACCCAATGTTCAGGAAGGCATCCGGCTGGCAGTGCTTATGGAAGGCGGACGCCATCATACTGCGGTTATGCATTCCAAAAATGTGGACAACATGACCAAGTTTGCCCAGGCAGTCAAAACCACTATTTTTGTTAAGAACGGATCTTCCTTAAACGGTGTTGGATACATGGGTGAAGGGCATTTCACCGCTACCATAGCAGGGCCAACCGGGGAAGGTTTAACCTCAGCGCGAACCTTTACCCGCGCCCAACGATGTGTCCTGGTCGACGGATTCAACCTGCGCGGATAATATCCCGCCGGGTGCGGCCCAGCAGTGAAAAGCGGCTTAAAATAGGGAGTTGCTGAAGTCAACGGCAGGGCTAGCAAATGGAATGGAGGGAAAGACGTGGCAATCCGAACCGCATTAGGATTAGTCGAAACAGTAGGGCTGACCGCAGCCATTGAATTCGCTGACGCAGCCGTGAAAGCCGCTAATGTAAAATTGCTTGGTTATGAATTAACTAATGGCCTGGGCTGGGTAACTGTAAAGATTACAGGTGATGTCGCAGCAGTTCAGGCGGCTGTAAATGCGGGTACTGCAGCAGCTTCACGGGTCGGCCGGGTGGTCAGCCAAAAGGTCATACCCAGGCCTCACCAAGAATTGGAGAAATTGATAGATACGCCTGCAACCGTTAACGCTGAGAAATCCATGTCGATTGCTGATAAAACCAGCCAAGGGCTGTCAAACCATGAAGAACCGGCACCAATTATTGAAACTGAGGGGGAAAGTGATGAAAATCAAACCCCGCCAGTTGCAGACGGCGAGGCCGTGCCAGATGAGTATCCTCCTGCATCTGAAGATGATGTAGA
>LFSQ01000079.1:6920-9754 GCA_001512785.1 Syntrophomonas sp. DTU019 | reverse complement strand
TTCCTCCCGTTCTACCGTACAACCGTAAGAAATGAAAATGAACAGCCGTACTGCATAATAATCTGATGATTGCATTACATAAAATTATAAGGCTCAAAGTGCACTTAATCAACCACTAATCAGGCAATAAAGCCACTAATACCCTTTTCCCAACGGACCGCCCCACTGGTTGAGATATTACTCCCTGCCGTTCCAGCAGTAAGTACAGATTTTTTCCGGCCCTATTCCGATAGCATCCAACATATCAGGCAAGTTCTGGTATTTCAGCGACGAAAAGTTGAGCCGTTTGCATATGCAATTTACCATGGCGTGATATTTCTCATGAAGGGGATCGCAGTATTCATCCAGGTTTTCCGGCAGTTGGCCCTCCAGCTCAATCACCGTGCGTCTGGCAACCAGGTCAGTCTCGGAGCGGGAAGTTGAAAAATTCAAATATTTGCAGCCAAAAAGCAGCGGCGGGCAGGCCGAGCGAATATGAACCTCGCGCGCATTGCATTTGTACAAGAGAGCCGCGGTTTCCCCCAGCTGGGTACCGCGCACTATGGAATCATCGCACAAGAGCAGGCGTTTATCGGTGACCAATTCCGGGACCGGCATGAGCTTCATTTTGGCGACCAGGTTCCTGATTTCCTGATCCTGGGGCATAAAACTCCTCGACCAGGTGGGCGTATATTTGATGAAGGGGCGTCCAAACGGCACCCTGGCCTGATTGGAGTAACCGATGGCATGCGCGATACCTGAATCGGGTATTCCTGCCACCATATCGATTTCCAGGTGGTCATTTTTGGCCATGGCAGCGCCATTGCGATACCGCATAACCTCTACATTCACGCCCTCGTAAGTGGAGGAGGGATAGCCGTAATAAACCCATAAAAACGCGCATATCTTCATCTTGTCTTTTGGGGGTGCGATTTTCTCAATACCTTCCGGGGTTAAAAACACTATTTCCCCTGGACCCAGTTCGAATTTAAAGCTGTATCCCAGATTGGTAAAGGTGCAGGATTCAAAGGCAACGCAATAAGCCCCTTCTTTTTCGCCAATTACCAGAGGTGTTCGGCCGAGTTTATCCCGTGAGGCGTAAATCCCCAAAGGTGTCAATAAAAGAATCGAGCAGGAGCCATCGATCAATTCCTGGGCTTTCAGCAGACCGTCCTTAAAAGAGCTCTCCTGGTCCATTATTACTGAAACGAGTTCGGTAGGATTGATAGTGCCTTTGCTGGTCTCGAGAAAATGCATATTCCGGCTGGTAAAAGCCGTATAGGCTAATTCATCCAGATTGTTGATTTTACCCACCGTAGTGATGGCATAATGGCCCAGATGTGAACGCACCGTCAAGGGCTGCGGTTCGGTATCGCTTATGCATCCTATACCCATGTTACCGCTTATATTGGGCAGTTCAGATTCAAATTTGGCCCGGAATTGAGTATTTTCGATATTATGAATCAAACTGTTAAAGTTTTTACCGCTCCAAATGGCCATTCCGGCCCGGCTGGTCCCCAAATGGGAATGGTAATCAGTGCCGAAATACACATCAGTTACGCAATCTTCCTTTGATACCACCCCAAAAACGCCGCTCACATTAATCCCCCTCTTTTATTGTATCGCTTATGGCTCACCAATCAGGAATACCTTTTTAATATAACAAATCCCGAGCACTTTCGCTTATGTTAGATACAATAATATTTGTGCTTTTTTACCAGACGGGTGAAATGTCATCAATAGTATATCTGCGAATGTCAACCAAAAAGTGGACCACTGTGCTAATTAAGACTGAGCCACTAATGCTAGTTTAAAAGTGAGCCACTTTGCTCACTATCTGGTTCTGATACACATTAAAGTTTGATTACCCTTGATTTCCACCACCTTTTTGTTTTTTCAGCCGCTGCTCCAACCGGTAAGACGGTCCGTTCATGTCCAGAATATGAGCCCGGTGGGTCAATCGGTCTACTAGAGCAGCAGTTAACATAGTATCCGGAAAGATTTCCGTCCAACGAGAGAACTCCAGGTTTGTGGTAATTATGACGCTTCCCCGTTCATTACGCTCTGAAAGCACATGGAATAGGAGTTCTGCAAATCCGTAACTGCACATGCGTCTGCCTAAGCCAATGGCCAGATGAGTTTTACCATTACCAGGATTGCCAATCATAATCACGTTTTCACGGTGCTTTACAAATTCACCGGTGGCTAATTGCCATATCAGAGCATCTTCTACCTGGGTTAGACGGCTTAAATCAAATGTATCCAGGCTCTTGTCCAGAGGGAATTTAGCCTTACGGATTTTCAATCGCTGCTGGTTTTCCTCCCGCTGATGAATTTCTCGTTGTAGTACTTGACCTAAGAAATCTGCATAACTAAGGCCTTGCTCTTCAGCTTGACGTATTAAATCATCTATCTGAGCCAGGGTAGGCAGTCTAAGTTGTTTGGCATAAAGTTTGATCATCTCCTGTCCAGGGTTCATATCTGTGCACCCCCCGACAGCAGTTGGTCATAGGCCTTGATATCAACGGGGTTTACCACTGGGCCAGTGGCTGACAAAGGTATTACTTGGCTTTTCCTGGTCAGGTTAAATTCTATGATATCAAGGGAATACTGCTGTTTTTCCTGAGCTGTTTCCAAGGCTCTTACCACTGGTTCTAATCCCTGATCAACTATCAAGCGCAGCAGCTTAACCATGGCTTTGTCGGGATTTTTAAGTTTTTTAGCATATTCAAAGATCTGTTCTGGTAACTTCGCCTCCTTGACTGGTTTAGCATGAAATACTGACCGGGGTCGTTGTTCTATCAGAGGTATATAATGCTCTAGTTGATAAATGGTCTGGTATTTTCGGTAGCAGC
>LFSQ01000079.1:0-6722 GCA_001512785.1 Syntrophomonas sp. DTU019 | reverse complement strand
TTAAGTTCTTCAAAGCTTGACACCTCGGGCACTGGCACTAAAAAGTTGCGGCGTGCGTAGCCGATCAGGTTCTCTACCAGTCCTTTTTCATGACCCTCACCTGGATTGCAAAACAGTGGACGGTAGGCATAATGAGCTCGAAAGGCGGCGAATTTATCCTGCTCCCGGGCTGTTTTGCCCCAGCCTTCTTTTACGGCGGTTTTTAAGTTGTCATAGATCAGGTCGCGGCTTACTCCACCGAAAAATTCAAATCCTTTGACATGAGTTTCTAAAAAAGTTTCTTCGCGTTCTGTGGGATAAGCTATCACGAATGGGGCTATGCTATGGCAAAGTCTCATACAAAACAGGTGGGCTTCGGTTTTTACTCCATTAATTATAATCGTGGCCTGGCCCCAGTCTACTTGGATGGCTTCGCCTGGATCAAACGCCAGCGGCACATAAACCTCGGGCAGTTTGTCTCTTAGTTCTCTAACTGCTTTACGAACAGTAGAGCATCCACCGATGAATCCTTTTTCCTCACATAAGCGGTCATAGATTCGCTGGGCAGTATGCTTTTGTCGTTTATTTGGACTGTGGGCATCCTCCTCCAAACATGATTTCATAAATTCGATAATATCGGGAGTTATGACGCTAGGTGCTATTTTTGCGGGCTTACGCTCCCAGGGAACCTGCTCCCCCTTACAGTAGCGTCGAACCGTATTGCGTGATATTCCTAATTGTTTGGCGATGGCTCTTTGAGACATCCCTTCCACCAAATACAATTGTCTGATAAGCTGATATTGGTCCACTCTGATCACTCCTACTTCCCCCTATATTGATTCTGCACTTTCAATGATAGGGGATTGGTCTGGCAGAGTGGTCCACTTTTTCGCTAGCGTTTATGCCTTTTTTGGCTCACTTGTAGGATAGCGTTTACAAGTATATCCCGCCTTTTTCACCGCAATATTTCCGTGAAGTGCCGCAATCCTCATTGATGTGTAATTATTTGGGGATATTAATGGTATAATTAGAATGATTTTTCATGATTGAGGAGAGCAACGGTTGATGACAGAAGAAGTAAAAACCGATAAACCTGTTAAAGCTCGTGGGAAATACATTATTGCTGCGTTGGGTGTTTTATTACTGGTAGCTTTTATACTCGGTGGATCTTATATATACTGGCAGTTGAGCAAAATCACCTATACAGATCTGGATCAAAGCAATGAAGCCCTGGGGATAAATCCTGAAGCAACCCCGGCCATAGAGGAAACACAACAACCACCGCTCAATATAGCCTTGTTTGGCGTTGATCAAGAGGTCGATATCGATTCTGGCAGATCAGATGTGATAATGATAATGTCTATAGACAAAAAAAATCGCGCTATAAAACTGTGTTCCGTAATGCGTGACACTTATGTGAATATCCCGGGCTACGGCATGGACAAATTAAATCACGCCTACGCCTATGGTGGCCCACAGTTGGCCATCAGCACATTAAACAGCAATTTCGATCTGGATATAAAAGACTATGCAGCGGTTTCTTTTTCCAGTATGGCCAAAGTGATAGATATAGTGGGCGGCGTGGATATTGAGGTATATGAATCAGAGGTGCCCCATATTCGAGGGGTGGAGAGTGCAGGACTGCAGCATTTGAACGGCGAGCAAGCTGTAGACTACATGAGAATTCGCTATGTAGGCCATGGAGATTACCAGAGAACTGAACGCCAGCGCACCGTACTGGCGCAGATTATCAGCAATGAATTGAAAGTTGCCAACCCCGATACTCTGCCGGATCTGGTCTCTGCACTGTTGCCCTATGTAAGTACCAGCTTCAGTAAAGCCGACATTGTAAGAATAGGTTTGGAAGTGCTGGCTGCACAGATCACCACTGTCAAACGGGAACGGCTTCCTTTAGATTCCACTTGCGAAGGCCGATTGATTAACGGGATCTATTATTTGGTTGCGGATCTGCCGGCCAACAAAGCGGCTTTGCATAAATACATTTATGAAAATGTCGATATGCCACATTGAACAATGGTTGGCAGCCAGTCATAACAGCCGGCTTCTGCCAATCAGCATAAGTCACGGGCTGCATAGCTACCATTGTATCCCCTTTATTTCGCCAGCAGGGGTTCTAACCTCGATCTGTAAAATTTGCTTTACCTCATCCATCACCGCATAGCAATCCTCTTTACAGCGCCCGTAAACAACTACCGGCCCTTTCCGCGAGGTTTTATCTCTGGCTTCGCCAATTTCCATACCTATGGAGACGTTTTCCAGAAAGGACAGATACACCCCGGTAATGTTTTCTATCTTATCAGCGTTTTTAATGCCGATTACTGTGCCCCTGGGCAGCATAAAACAAAAATAGCCGGCTGCTCCGCTTCTTAGCCTGATAGGTTCACTCAAGCAAGGCATGCCCAGTGCGTATTCAACCAAAAGCTTGCTGCTGTCTACACCGCAGGCTAATGGGATTATATCAGAAGAGATGAAAACCGCCCCTCCCCGGGCGGCGATTTCACCCAGGTACACTTTATTGGACTTTTTGTCATAATAGTATTCCCCTTGTGCCATACCGAACTTCAATCCGAATCCGGTTACAACCCGGTTATGCAGAGCCAGGATTTCCCTTTCAATCTCAGCTTGGGCGGAATCTGCGTCAAAAAAGACGGTAGCACTGGGAATAAAGGTATTGGGTATATCGAACATATCCCTGCGGGCAATCACCAGGTTGGTATTTTTATAATCATGGCAGAAGCTTTGAAGGCAATACTCCTCTTTTTCAATGATGTATTGCTCAACCATCAATTGATGTGTAGGAGAATATGCCATACTGGCATCAAAATACTTCTCCAATTCAGCCTCATTGTTTACCGGGTAAACGCCCCTGCTGGCAGAATTATCCGCAGGCTTGATAATCACCGGATATCCTATGGTCTGTGCCGCTTCAAGGGCTTCCTGCCTGCTGCTTACACCACAAAACTGAGGAACATTTATACCCAGCCTCTGGGCTTCTTTTCTCATCTTAAGCTTATTGGTAAATTTAAAGGCAGTATCACTTCCGATACCCGGCAGCCCAAGCTTTTCAGCGACGTATGCGACCGGCCACACTGCTGCATCCAATTGATCGGACAGTATGGCATCCACTCTTTCAGCTTGAGCTATCTTGAGCATGGCTTCATGGTCGGTTACATCATGCAGGTAAAAATGATCCGCATACTTAAACCCGGGTTGTTCCCTTTCCCGGCTAACAATCACCGTCTCATATCCTGCTTCTTTACAGATTTCTATAATTCTCAGTTGTCCAATGCCTGCACCCAGTATCATTACCTTTTTGCTCATGCTATTGCCTCGTTTCCAGAATATTGTGACTTCGATCTGCCTGTGTTTATTGGGGAGCAGCTATCTCATGATTCAGCCCCCGTAAGGGCTGGATCAAGGGGTGGGGCGATGGCTTTAGCCCGGTATAGGGGGAAATACGACTTATCCAGAATAGCATTCCCACGGCTCATATTCCGCATAGCGCATAATTCCTGGTATATATCCTGATTAAATATCTTGCGTCCGGTTTTAAATACCAGATGGGAATTCTTATTGAATCTCTTTTTAAACTGATAAATGGAATCCTCTTTGCTCCCTAATCCGCCACCTAAAAGGAGGGTTTTGTATCCATGCTCAAATCCCCATAGTGCTTCATGGTAAGTTAACAGTGTCTGTGGTTGAAATTCATTATATTCTAATTCGGAAGCCCCCAAGTGCGAGTTCATCCTTTGGCCGGCCATTATTACAATATCTGCTGCAATTACCACCCCGTCTTTCGCGGCATAGAATACCAGCGCATGGTCTTTTAAATCACTCAATATACTGTCATAGAATTCTTTTCCAAAAAAGTAATACTGCTCCGCCTTATTCCTTTCCATGGTACGATTATACAGCTCCTGAAACCTCTCCAGTAACCGAGCATCCAAACCATAGTGCATAGTCACGCTGCTATTCATTGCCTTGCGAATGCGGTTGCGTTTTGATTTAGTCAGGTTTTTCCATATTATATCCGGACTGGAAATATCCATATAGACCAGCGGGCCGTGGGTTACAATTTCATACAGCTTTGCGCACAAGATGTCAGAACCCATCAGGGGATGAAATCTAACAAATTCGCTGACCATTCCCTCAGCGCGGCAATAAGCCTCATATGCATGGCACAGGTTATCGATCTCCTCTTCTGATACCTCGCCGGCGAAAATCCAGCCCCCATAACCGTATGGGGTACACTGGTCAAAAAAGGTGCCCTTATCAATATAACCACCAAACAACTTATCCGTTGCTATATCCCGCCGCAATACAACATTGGCCGCCCTTAATCCCTGTCCATCGTAGTAATAGAGGAAGGGTTCGCCATCACCATGCAGGGCCAAAGCCCTGGTATATTGGGGTAAATAATATACATCGTAATCAGGAAAGGAGGTGATGATGTTACACCATTTCTCCTTATTGTGAGATGAATACACTTTAATCATACGGATGACTCCTATACAACTAAAAACTCTATTATCAATTACTGCTTAATGACTTAGCCCTTGCATTTCGCCTGACTGCTTCTGATCAGGGGGTTGTTTTATTTCAACCAGGTTATTACGAATACAATATAAATCAAAATCTTCAATTCCCATATCGGCGTCGCTCTCCTTACGTGAGCCGATATCTCGACATTGCAGCACATTTATTATTGTCAGCAAGAGTATTTGCATATCCTTGACAAAACTAATATTCTCTACATATTGAATATCATAGTTGAACCTGGTTTCCCACATTATGGTGTTCCGGCCGTTTACCTGAGCCAGTCCGGTTATCCCCGGCAAAACGCTGTGCCGTTTACGCTGCAGTTCATTATAATACGGCAAATACTTGACCGCCAACGGACGCGGTCCGACCAGGCTCATATCTCCTTTCAAAACATTGAATAATTCCGGCAGTTCATCAAGACTGGTAGAACGCAGTATTCTGCCAAAGTTGTTTAATCTTTGTGAATCAGGCAACAATTCTCCATTGATGTCTCTGGCATTACTCATGGTGCGGAATTTGTACATAGTAAAAATCTTTTCATCCTTACCCGGACGGTCATCCTTAAAAATAACCGGAGAGCCGAGATTGATTCGTACTAGCAGGGCAACAATGATGAATAGCGGAGCGAGAACAAGTATTGCTGTTAAAGACACTACTATGTCAAAAAGCCTTTTAAAATAACGTTGATACATAACAGTTTACCCTTCGCTTAATACATTCATATCGAAGCTGTAATGGTTGGGACGGTGACGGAATCATTCAAGCATTTCAAATCTTGATTTTTGTATATACTCGTCTGACGTCCATTTTTTTCGGACTTTGATTATTTTATTATTGTTTTTAACATAAACAGCTGGATAAAACTTAATGAAAAGCGGGGATAAACTCATGGTATATGCCCCAACTCTGTTGTAGATTATTTGATCACCTACCTTTAGCTGGGGGTGATTGCTCAGTAAAAACAATCTATCTTTTTCGATACAGGTAAAACCCGATATCACCTGAGTTGGCATGGTTTTCCTGGTATTATCCATATATTTGATGGTATAGATATATTGCTTCTTATTCATCAACGGGTCAATATTGATACGACTTCCATCAGTTATAACAAAATAATTGGCGATGGTCTGGTTGATGTCAATAACGCTGGAAACAAAACTAATTGGAGTGCCTACCAGGGAAACCCCGGGTTCTACAATCAATTTGGTTTTCGTTACGTCAAATGCCTGGGATAATTCACCGGATATAACCCTTATATAATCCATGTAGGAAGGTTTGCCGCTCATACTGTGGTAAAATCCGCCACCCACATCTACATATTTTAAATCCAAATCATATTCGCTTTTAATCCTGCAGGCCATCCTGGCAATCGCCTGGTATACATTCAAGCTTCTGGTTTTGGTGCCGTAATGAAAATGCAGCCCTGCAACTTTAACATTATTAAAGGCCTTGAGGTTATTCAGGGCTTTCAAAAGTTCACCGTTTTCATAGCAAAAACCGAATCTGCTGCCTGCATCACCCATTAAGGTTTCTTTGGGGCAATATGCTTCAAGGTCGAAATTTACCCTGATGCCAACCTCAAATTTCTGTCCAGTATTGCAAAGGCTTTTAAGCCAGCTTATTTCACGTTCAGTATCTATATTGACAATGCAACCGTTTTTTATTGCTTGTAAAAAAGTGTGCTTTGATTTTATAGGACCATTGTAAATCAGTTTATCTTTTGCATACCCTAATTTAAGCACCAGATTGTATTCATCATCGGAGACAACTTCAGCGAAAATACCCCTGTTCTTAAAATAACAGATCAACCAGGGTAAAGAATTTGTTTTGACGGAGTATCCAATAATATAGTTGTTCCAACAGGTTGCCAAAGCATTTTTTAAATCTTTAATATTATCATCAAGCTTTTGCTTATCTATAAGAAAATAGGGGGTCTCAAGCTTTTCTTGTACATGTTTGGTTTCATGTATGTACAACTCTCTCACCCCACAATAAATAATCGTCTGCTGCATAATTTATGCCTCTTTGGTAAGCTGGCATAAATGTATACTCCTCCCCTCCAATATAAAATCTAGGTCATAGTGATTTGATGTTTGTAAATCAGGTTTTTAAGTTGAGTCCATATAATTGTGTAAAATGAAGAGCCAAGACAAGGCCCCTGGTTTAGAATGGTAAGTGAC
>LFSQ01000092.1:4844-8877 GCA_001512785.1 Syntrophomonas sp. DTU019 | reverse complement strand
AAAATCGTCGATCTTACCAGCAATCTGAAACAATTTGTGGAGATTGCCCGGGAGATTGACCGTAGTGATTTGCAACTGCTGATATTGGATGAGCCCACGGCTGTGCTCAGCAGCAGCGATGGCTGGCAATTGATCCAGATCTTAAAGGAGATGTCGGCCCGTGATATCGCAATATTATTTATCTCTCACCGCTTAGAGGAGATACAGCAGGTCTGCGACAGGGTCTCGGTTTTGCGGGATGGCCGGCTGGTGGCCCAGTATGATAAAAAAGATGTTTCCATAAACAGGCTGGCCCGGGATATGATCGGCCATTTGGTGGAAAAAGCGAGCGCAGATAAAAGGGATATTGCCAATCGGCCCATTATCACCTTTAAAGGCTTTGCGGTTGACATGCCCGGCGAAGCCATCAGAGGCCTGGATCTGGAGGTGTATGAGGGAGAAATACTGGGTATAACCAGTTTGTCGGGTCATGGCAAACTGGCCTTGGGCTACGGCATGATGGGCATGTATCCGGTAGAAGGAGAGGTCGTTTACCGCAACCAGCGCCTGAGCCGAATGGATGCCAGGTGGAATATCATGAACGGCATGTATTTTCTGCCTGATGACAGAAGAGAGCTGGGTATCATAGCCGACCAGTCAGTGGAAGACAACATTATTTTTACCGGCAACCAGGTAAAAAACATGTTCATGACCGGGTTTTTGGGCTCTTTTCCCGGGTTTGTGGACCGGGCCCAAAGCCGCTGGTATGTAAATAAAATGATTGAGGATTTTGACATTAAGTGCCGCTCGCCCAAACAAAAGGTGAAGGAATTGAGCGGCGGCAACCAGCAGAAGGTTTGTATTGCCAGGGCTTTGACCGTCGATCCGGCGCTGCTGTTTGTGGCCGAACCGACCAGGGGTATTGATATCGCCGCCAAAGAAAAAATACTCAATATGCTGATACAGATCAATCGCAGCAGAAATACCACCATCATTATCATGTCCAGTGAACTGGATGAGTTAAAACGGGTATGCGACCGGATTGCGGTCATGGTACAGGGAAAGGTCTTCAAGATCCTGTCCCCGCATGCATCCGATGTGGATTTTGCCCTGGCTTTGTCCGGTGAAGAAGGTATGCCATATGAGCAGTTATAAGCTGAAGCCGCCGCAGATCATCATATCGCTTTTTTTATTGCTTTTAGTGATCATGGCTGCTTCCATGCAGATGGACTTAATAGGGTTTTTTAACCAGTCCATAGTCAAGCTGGTGATGAATGGGGTTCTGGTGCTTTCCCTGATACCCATGCTGAATGTGGGAGCGGGGATGAATTTCGGCCTGCCGGTAGGTATTGTCGGGGGCTTGCTGGGGATGTGCCTGGCGGTTAATTTCAGGCTGACCGGCATTCATGGTTTTGGCATGGCTTTGCTGTTCAGCCTGCTGTTCTGCATGCTGCTGGGCTGGATCTACGCCCCGATACTTAACCGGGTAAAAGGCCGGGAGGAGATCGCCGGAATATTCATCGGCTATTCCTTTATACCTTTGATGAACTATGCCTGGACCCTGCTTCCCTTTACCAATCGGGAAATGCTCTATCCCATTGGCGGCCAGGGTTTGAGACCCAGAATCAGCCTGGAAAACTATTTCAATCACGTTTTGGATGATCTGGGGGTAATAACTGTGGGCGCTGTGGAGATACCATGCGGGCTTTTGGCCTTTTATGCCCTGATTGCTGTTTTTCTCTACCTCTTCTTTGCTACCAAAGCCGGTCGGGCTGCCATTGCTGTGGGGGAAAACGAGTCCTTTGCCAGATTATCGGGGATCAATATTGAAAAGACCCGTATGATCGCCATCGTCATCTCCACCATTATTGCCGGTTTTGGTATTTGTGTTTATGCCCAGAGCTATGGCTTCATACAGCTTTACGACGAGCCCCTTTCCCTGACTTTTCCCGCTATTGCGGCCATATTGATCGGGGGCAGCACCGGCAAAAAGACCTACATATTTGAAGCTGTTCTGGGGACTTACCTGCTGCAGTCCATTTACCTGCTCACCGTGCCCATAGCCAATGCCATATTGGTGCCGGAGCTTACCGAGATTATAAGGACTATGATTACCTATGGCATAATCCTGTATGCCCTGTTGATCAGAGAGAGACGGGGGGCTGAGCGTTGATGAAACCGGGATTCGGCAAACAGGCATTCAATAGTGAATATGTGGTGCCCATAGTGTTTCTGGCCCTGTCGTTATTGGCCTGGCAGTGGTCCGGACTCAGCGGCAGTTTTGTCTTCAATCAGGTGGTCAACCGCTTTATCCGCGATGGGATCCTGGTTTTGTCACTGGTCATTCCGGTAGTGGCCGGGATGGGGCTTAACTTCGCCATTACCGTAGGGGCTATGTCCATGCAAACCGCTGTGTTGATCATGATCGCTTATCGAGTGAGCGGGGTGACCGGGATATTGCTGGCTACCGTTCTCGGTGTCGTTCTGGCGGTTATATTGGGTTATGTGATAGGGGTTATTCTAAACCGGGTCCAGGGCAAAGAAATGATTACCACCATAATCATCGGTTTTCTGTTCAACAGCGTCTATCAGCTCATATTCCTGGTGGGGTTTGGCAGCGTTATTCCGGTCTTAAATGAGGAAATCATCCTTACCCGGGGGATTGGGGTTAGAAATACCGTTGACCTGGGAATGTACCGCAATACCCTCGACAAGCTGTGGCTGATTAAAATCGGCGATCTGGAGATACCCTTGTTCATGATACTGGTGGTGCTCATGTTTGCCGCCGCTATATATTATATCCTGCATACCCGCTTTGGCCAGCAGGTCAAAGCCATCGGCTCCAATACCCAAACCAGTGAAGTGTTGGGGATCAACACCCTGGCAGTGAGGATTAAGGTGATCATCCTTTCCACTGTCCTGGCCGCCCTGGGTCAGCTGGCCTATCTGCAGAACATCGGCATGTTTGATGTTTATACCGCCCATTTGACCAACGATGTCATTTCCTGTGCGGCTCTCCTGGCCGGTGGGGCCACCATAAAGCAGGCCAAGATCAGGCATGCCCTGCTGGGGGTATTTCTGTTCCACACACTGTTTATCGTTTCGCCCCAGGCCGGCCAGAATCTGTTTCACAATGCCGCTTTGGGGGAATATTTCCGCAGTTTTGTGGCCTATGGCACCATTGCGTTGGCTCTTATTATCAATATCAGAACCGAGAAGCAGTACAAAAAGGCATAATCGGATTATTGCAAGGCCTGCTTATCATACCGCTGTGCATCCATGCCCTTTCTTACTTAATTGCTAAGCCCTCACCCCGATGATAACCGCGTTATATGCTCCCCGATGCTGAATAATCATAGCAAGTGAGTTAGGTCCCAAAATCATAGTATAAGGATTTTTGTGATGGGGAAAAACTAATTTCAATTTTATACTAAAGGATGAAATATATTGAAACCATCAAAACACAACCAGAGGTTTTTAGCAGCGGTTTTAATTGTATGTGTACTGGGCATTAGCTTGTATTTCAGCTACTTTAGCCCAGATGAGCAGTATATACCGGTACAAGGTCAGGTTGGTGAGCCCAGGTCTGATGATGTCTGGATGATTTCCCGCCTGGTGGCGGCAGAATCAAGAGGGGAGCCTTTTGAAGGGCAGGTAGCGGTGGCCGCAGTTGTGGTAAATCGGGTGCGGGATCCCAGGTTCCCTGGTACGGTCAACGGGGTAATTTATCAGCCCGGGGCTTTTTCTCCAGTGGCCAACGGATCATTCTGGCGCGTAACTCCAGACGAAGGACACCTTAGAGCAGCCCGGTATGCATTAAACGGCTGGGATCCTACAAATGGAGCAACATTTTTTTGGAATCCCGCCACTGCAACCAGCAAATGGGTTTGGAGCCGCAAAATCATAACCAGAATCGGTAAACATGTTTTCGGGACCTGATATTTTGCGTAAACGAGGTTGATTGAAGAATGCGCGGTAAAAGTGTACTATTAGCCTTATTTGTCTTGCTTGTACTGGGAATAGGAGCCTGGCGGTTTTATCAACTCGATCAACA
>LFSQ01000092.1:0-4610 GCA_001512785.1 Syntrophomonas sp. DTU019 | reverse complement strand
GAGTTACATCAACAAAACCGTATCATTCACAATGAATTAAGGAACCTCTTGGGATTATTGCAGGACAGGCAAATCAGGCTGGGCAGCCTGAAAAATGCCAGCCCCGAAACGAAAATGACTCCTGACAGTGAAGAATTGCTCAAGGGCTTTGGCAAGCTGGATGAAAGGCTGCAGAACGAGGTTCCTACGTTGACTTATGACGGCCCTTTTTCTGACCATGTGGTTAACCGGCAGCCCAGGGGTTTGACCGGAGAGGAGATAGATGAGAAAGAGGCAGAAAGGACTGCCCTTGAATTTGCTGGAAATTTGGACACCAACACCAAGTATTCAGCTAAAGTCACGGGTGCGGCAGAAGGGCGTATCCCTGCTTATTCGGTTACTTTGCAGCCAGAAGATAAGGCTCAGTCGGATTTGACCCTGGGGATAAGCAAAAAGGGCGGCCATGTGGTATTTATGATTGCCAGGGGTGAGAAGGCTGAAATCAGTAGAGTCAGTATGGAAGACGCCAAAAAGCGGGCCGCTGAATTTGCAAGTAAACTGGGATTGGGAACTTTTATGGCTACCGGGCATTTGACGGAAGGAAATGAACTGCTGGTAAATTTCGCTCTGATACAGGATAATGTAATCATTTATCCGGATATGGTTCAGGTAATTGTATCTTTGGACAGCGGAAATATAGCAGCATATGATGCCAACAAGTTTTTACTATCCCATACGCAGAGGACGTTGCCTGAGCCCAAAATCAGTGAACAAGAAGCCAGAGCAAGAGTAAATAAAAATCTGGATATTGAAGAGGTGCGGTTAGCTTTAATCCCCCTGGATAATCTGCAAGAAAAGCTGACCTATGAGGTAAAAGGGAAAATTGATGAAGATACCTACTATGTGTATATCAATGCCCAGACCGGCTTTCAGGAAAAAATACTGTTAATAGTAGAAACCCCGCAAGGGTCTCGGAGCTTGTAAGGTTTAACATGGTTTAACGTTGTTTAACGGTGGTTTAATTTATTTTAATGGTGTTTATAGAATGCAATGCGGGTATTGTATCGGGTATATTAAAGAGGGTTACTAATCGGGGCGGTGAAGCAGTATGTCCGAGGAACTTATTAAAACCCTCTATGCCCACCGGGATGGGGATAAAGCCTTTTATATGGCCAAATACATGAAGGATCAGTTCCCTTTCCTGGGGATACCCAAACCAGACCGGGTGCGCCTGTCACGGGCATTCTCTAAAAATGCCAAAAAGGAAAAGACCATAGACTGGGAACTGGTAGCCAGGCTGTGGGACTTGCCGGAACGGGAATTCCAGTATGTGGCCCTGGACTACCTGCAGGCCTTGAAGAATTACCTGCTGAGCGAAGATATTGACCGCCTGCAGCTCCTTATTACCACCAAATCATGGTGGGACACCGTGGATCTGCTGGCCAGTAATATAGTGGGCCCGCTTTGCCTGCGTAATGAAGAGCTGATTCACAGCCATATACTCAGGTGGGCGGAAAGTGAAAATATCTGGCTGGCCAGAAGCGCGATCCTGTTTCAACTGAAGTTTAAGGACAAAACCGATCCGGAACTGCTAGAGCACATTATCCTTAAGAACAGCAACAGCAAGGAATTCTTCATCAATAAGGCCATTGGCTGGGTTTTGCGTGAATATTCCAAGACCAACCGGGAGTGGGTGCGGGATTTCGTAAATCAGCACCCTTTATCCAGGCTCAGCCTGCGCGAAGCCAGTAAGTATTTGGGGTGACAGTGGGGACGGTGACGGTCCCCATCTGTCAACCCAGATGTTCTTCCCACCTTTGTAAAACCTCAGGGAAATTAGCCCGGCCAAAACCGATTCTGAAATGGCGGTCATCGTAATCATAGCAGCTGCCGGGCAATAAAAGGATACCGCAACTTGCCATCAGCTCTTCAGCATAATGAGAAGCAGAGACCGGATTCCTGAAGGCCGGAAAGGCGATAGGGCCGCCTTGCGGGCGCAGCCACTCGAATTTGTCCTGGTGACGGGCGAAGAATTTATCCAAGAGAAGGAGGTTGTTCTTCACCAGGGTGCGATTGCGCTCCAGGATGGTAGAACGGTGCCGAAGGGCCAGGGTGGCCAGGAATTCGGAAGGGGCGCTGCTGCAGATGGTGGTGTAGTCTTTAAAGGATGCTATAGCCCGGAATATACGCCGGTTGGCGGTGGCGATCCAGCCGATCCTTAAGCCCGGCAGGCCGAAGGACTTTGACATTACCCCCAGGGATACCGCATTTTCATAGAGATCGCAAGCCCAGGGCAGGGGGGCCTGCTCATGTTCCAGGTATTTATAAACCTCGTCCGCAAAAAGAATGATATCCTGCTGAGCTGCCAGCTCGATAAGCCGTTGCCATTCTTCCGGGTTAAACAGGTGCCCGGTAGGATTATGGGGGCTGTTAACGATGATCAGGCGGGTCTGTGGGGTTATCAAGGCCTGGAGTTCGTCCAGGTCAGCCAGCCATCCCACTGCCGCAGGGCGCAGCTGCCAGGCTGTCACCTCACAACCGCAAGACCGGGGCAATTCTGCCATTGACTGGTAGCAGGGCATTTGCACTATAACATGATCACTTGGTGTGAGCAGTGAAGCGCAAAGGTTATGAATGGCTTCTTCAGCCCCGCTATGCACCAGGATCTGATCGGTGCTTATATTCTCATAAAGGCTGGCGATCTCCTCGCGCAGGGCCGGACTGCCCTGAGATTCGGTATAGCCCAGCCACAGGCAATGAAACTCTTCCGCACTGCCGGGTTGCAGTTTGAGCAGATCTTGAACCGACATGGATTCGCAGTCGGAACAGCACAGCAGATAAGGGGCCTTGAATTCATAACGGGCAAAGAATCTTTCCAATTTAAAATCGTCAGGTCGCATATTAGCCCTCCTAAACACATTTATTGGGCACTTAACCATTATACACCGTCTAAAAGAGTTTGAGCTAAAGTAGGCTCTGCTATGGTGAAACCAGTTTCGAACCCAAACTGCGTTTTGGCTGAAAGCCCTGCCAATTCTACCTGCGACCTGGAGTATTTAATTGCGAATCGGTTGCGTTTCAGACAATCCCAGATTATATAGCTCTGGAAACCCTAATATAAACCATCACTTTTCTTTTATATCTGAGACCAGAATGGCTGTAATCTTTTAGGTATTTTCACTAATACCAGTGGGGGCGGTTTGAAATGCCCCCACTTGCTTCCCGCGGACGGGATAGACGTTCTTCACTGGTGAATAGGTGTCCTAGCAATCTACCTGACCCCTGTTTAAACGGTATTGACTTGGACTGATCCCTACACGGCTCTTGAACAGTCGGCTGAAGGAGTTTGTCTCAGCGTAACCAACCCTTTTGGCGATGGAGGCCACTGTGTCATTGGTGGTCAATAGAAGCATCTTGGATTTCTCCAACCGCAACTCGATCAAGTATTCAGTATAAGTAACCCCGGTCTTTTCCTTGAACAGACGGCTGAAATAAAAGATGCTCAAATGTATGTGCTTGGCGACATCCTCTATGCTGATGTTTTTGTGTAAATTGTCCTGGATGAATTTCTGGGCACGTGAAATCAGTTCATGCCCGGCGTCAGCGGCATATTGATCCAGGAGGCGGATAGAGTTTTCCACCATTTCGTTCAACTGAGCCTTAATATCGGCGGGGCTTTGTGCACTAGACATGCCTCTGATCAGATTATTACGAAACATGAGTAAAACGTCAGGTGAATGATGCCGATCTGTTATGAAATGCAATAGGGTTATGGCCAGTTCCTGGGAACGGCTGCGCAGGATTTCAATATCACCCGCAGCAGCCTGTTCAAGCTGCTGCCATATATTCTCCAACAAGTGAAAGGCAGCTTCCCTGTCACCCAGTAATACTTTTTCAGCGAATTCCTTGATACAGTCTCTATTACGCAGGTCAACTATAGAAGGTATTGATTTCAAAAGCTTGTCGAATACCGCAAGAATCTCTTGAGGGCGTGCCGGCTTAAGCAGGTAGTAACTGGCTCCGGTTTTCATAGCGTTTAAAATATAATCCGAATCGTCATAGGCAGAGATCATAGTGATCTCCATCTGGGGATCAATTTGTTTTAGCTTCGCAGTCAGCTCAACCCCATTCATTCCCGGCATTTGCACATCGACAAAGGCTATCTGCGGCTTTTTGGTTTTGGCGATCTCCAGTGCCGCATTCCCCGAACGGGCATAGTAGACCTCTTTTACCATCGGCCTTTCTTTTTCCAGCAACAATCTGATTACTTGGCACTCTAATATGTCGTCATCTGCAACCAATACATTAAGCACTTGTTTCCCATCCTTTATCATGTGGTATATATAGAGTAATCGTAGTTCCTTGGCCGGGCCTGCTCTGCAGTTCCCATTCAAATCTGTCCTCATGCTGATAGCGAAGTCGCTTGATCACGCTGCTTATACCAATGCCAGTGATGTTATTGTCCCCGGAGAACTTGGTCTGCAGCTGCTGGATTTTACGCAATGTGCTAGAAGGCATCCCCAAGCCGTTGTCCTCGACCCGCAATCGAACCCGTCCGACCTGGCTGATTGCTGAAATGGTTACCTCTCCACCGTCCTCTTTCGGTTCCAGACCGTGTATCAAGGCATTTT
>LFSQ01000081.1 GCA_001512785.1 Syntrophomonas sp. DTU019 | reverse complement strand
GGGCCCTGCCGGGCCGGGTACTACTGGGTGATGCACCAGTACTTGTTGGAGGAAATGGGGTTGCCCATGAAGGTTATTGCCATGGAAATGCCCTTATTAAACCTGGGAGATTTTTGGGGCAAGATAAACCGCCTGCGCCGCAGCGGTGGGATCTCGCTCAAGGAATTGCTCAGGATACTGCGCATAACCTGGGAAAAGATTAAGGCTATTGACGATATTGAAGTCCGTTCCCATCAAGTCCGGCCCCTGGAGATAAAGCGGGGTGACACCACCCGGGCTATTAACGAAGGACTGGCTTTCATAGACCAGGCCCAGCACGAGCAGGAAATCGCCGAAGCCCGTCAGGAAGCCCTGGCTTTGCTGGACAGGGTCCCGCAGGATCACAGCCGCAAGCCTCTGAAGATAGGTATTATCGGGGAAATATACGTGGTCTTGGAACCGGCCGCCAACCACTATATACAGCTGATGTTGGGGGAAATGGGGGTTGAAACCGACCGTTCCATTTATTTGAGCTCTTATACGCGCAAAAACACCATCGTAAACCTGGAAGGGGATCTTTTCGCGGTAGCCCGGCCTTATCTCAACGAGGCTCCCATTGGCGGCCACGGGGCCAACAGCATAGCTGAGACCATTTTGTATGCCCGTCATGGTTTCGACGGGGTGGTGCAGCTGGCTCCTTTTTCCTGTATACCCGAAATCGTGGCCAAGAGCATTATCCCGGCGGTGAGCCGCGACTTCGATATACCGGTACAAACCATATTTATAGACGAACAGACCGGCAGAGCCGGGGTGCAAACCCGGCTGGAGGCCTTTGTAGATCTTTTGCAATGGCGGCGTGAACGTCGCCAAACAGTTGTTGGGGAGAAGGTGTTGCAAGCATGATAGATGCTTACCTGGGGGTAGATGTAGGCTCAGTCAGTACCAACCTGGTGATTATGGATAAAGAAGGCCAGTTATTGGCGGTCCGGTACCTGCGCACCAATGGGCGCCCCATACAGACGGTGCAAGAAGGAATTCAGTCCCTTGGTCGCGAACTAGCACAAGAGGTTAATATCATCGGGTGCGGAGCCACCGGCAGTGCCCGCTATTTGACCAGCATGATCATCGGAGCGGACGTGGTCAAGAACGAGATCACCGCACATGCCATTGCTGCCACTCATGAGATTGGTGAAGTGAACACCATAATCGAAATAGGGGGACAGGATTCCAAGATCATCATTCTGCGGGATGGGGTGGTTACCGATTTTGCCATGAATACGGTCTGTGCCGCCGGTACGGGGTCGTTTTTGGATCAACAGGCCCAAAGGCTGTGTATACCGATTGAGGAATTTGGCGGATATGCGGTCAGAGCCCGCAACCCGGTCAGGATAGCCGGCCGCTGTGCGGTTTTCGCAGAATCCGATATGATCCATAAGCAGCAGCTGGGACATAATCTGGAAGACATCATTGCCGGGCTGTGTGAAGCCCTGGTGCGAAACTATATGAATAATGTAGGCAAAGGCAAGGAAATCCTGGCACCGGTGGTATTCCAGGGCGGGGTAGCGGCCAACATCGGGCTGGTACAAGCCTTTAACAAATACCTGGGCATCGAGGTGATGGTTCCCAAGCACCATGGGGTAATGGGGGCTATCGGAACCGCCTACCTGGCCAGGGATGCAGTGGGCAAAACAGGAAAAACCAACTTCAAAGGCTTTGACCTGCAAAAGATTGAATTTAAAACCACCAGTTTTGAATGTAAAGGTTGCTCTAATGCCTGTGAAGTGGTACAGTTCTTTGAGGACAATAATCTGGTATCCCGCTGGGGAGACCGCTGTGGCAAATGGGAGCTGCAGGTGGGTTAAGCATACATGGAGGGCTTTGGCGCCTTGCTATGGAGGCGTAAAAATAAAAGCAAAAAGGAGGACGAAAGATGAAGGTAAGACGTTGTCTAGCAGTGCTGGTCTTGGCGTTGTTCGCCATGGGTATTGTTGCCGGTTGCGGTAACGATCAGGCCGGACAGCAAGCCCAGCCACAGACCGAAGGCACCGAAATCCTGGTAGGCTTGAACTGTGAACTGTCGGGCGCGGTGGCCAGCTATGGCAGCAATGCGGCCAATGGTGCCAAATTAGCCTTTGAGGAAATCAATGCCAAAGGCGGCGTATTGGGGAAACAGTTCAAGGTGCTGGAGCGGGACAGCCAGTCCAAGACCGACGAAGCCATGAATGTTAGCGCTGACCTGGTCAGCAAGGGTGTTGTGGCCCAGATTGGTCCGCTGATAAGCGGGGCTGTTGCCGCATGTACCCCGGTTATGAATGAAAACCAGATTCCTTTGATTGCACCTGCTGCTACTGCTCCAGGGGTAACCGTGGATGAGAAAACCGGTGAGACCTTCCCCTACATATTCCGGGCTTGCTTCCTGGATTCTGACCAGGGCGAGCGCATGGCGGAATTTGCTTATGACACCCTGGGAGTAAAGACCGCAGCTATCTATGGCAGCACCTCTGATGACTATGCCAAGGGCCTGGCCAAGTATTTCAAAGAGGCCTTTGAGGCCAAAGGCGGCACAATAGTTGCTCAAGAGGGTTATGTCACAGGAGATAAGGATTTCAAAGCTACCTTGACCAAGATCAAAGCAGTTCAACCCGAATTCATCTATGTGCCGGGTTATTATCAGGAAGTGTCCATCCTGGTCAAACAAGCCCGTGAGCTGGGCATTACCGTTCCCATGGGTGGCGGCGATGGCTGGGATTCACCTGACATGCTGACTGTAGCCGGAGCAGAGGCCTTGAACAACACCTATTTTACCAATCACTATTCAGTACAAGACCCCAAACCGGCGATTGCCAACTTTGTCAAAGCCTATGAAGAGAAGTACAACAAAACCCCGGACTCTTTCGCCGCATTGGGCTATGACTGCGCTTATCTGCTGGCTGAAGCCATCAAAGCGGCCAACTCCACTGACCCGGTTAAAATAAAGGAAGCCCTGGAAAACATCAAGGATTTCCCCGCCATAACCGGTACTTTGAGCTTTGACGAACAGCATAACCCGGTGAAGAGCATCGTGGTTATAGAGTTTAAAGACGGAAAACTGATATCCCATTAGAGATTCCAAACGTACAGCCAGGAGAGGGATAGACCTTTCCTGGCTGTACAAACGGAGGCAGTAAAGATATGGTTGAGTTTTTGCAGCAGTTGCTCAATGGCTTGTCGCTGGGAGCTATATATGCCCTGATTGCACTGGGCTATACCATGGTATACGGAATCATACTATTAATAAACTTCGCCCATGGCGACATCATGATGGTAGGGGCTTATGT
>LFSQ01000029.1 GCA_001512785.1 Syntrophomonas sp. DTU019 | reverse complement strand
CAGACCTTCGGCAGCCAGGTAACGGAAGAAGCCATTGATATCGAAGGTTACAACAAAGTCGACCCGACCACTGTAACCATCACCCTGGCTGTAAGTGGAAATGTAATCAACTTCTACTATGTCAAAGACAGCGAACCGCACTTCAACGTCTACTATCATGCCAACTATGAAGGAGGCAGCGCTCCTTCAGACCCCAACACCTATCTTGAAGGAGACTGGGTTGTAGTTGCTGGTGAAATCAACCGGGAAGGTTTCGCTTTTGTCAGTTGGAACACCGAAGCGGACGGAAGCGGAATCCATTACATGCCAGGTCAAGAATTCGAAATGCCTGCAGAAGATGTAAACCTGTATGCACAGTGGGCACAGGCTGTCAATGACAATTACAGTACAAAAAGAAACACTCGACTGGCAGTAGCGGCTCCTGGTGTTCTCAACAACGACACCTTTGTACCTTCAGTGTGTTTCCTCTCATGGAACACTGATCCGCAGCATGGGAAATTGACTTTCAATGATGATGGTTCCTTCACCTATGAACCAGATAGCGGTTTTGTAGGGACAGACAGTTTCTTCTATGCAATCGGCTTTGAAGGACCTGTGCTGGAAATGTTATCAAATCTGGAAGGTAATAATGGTGACAACAACACAGTAGAAAATCCTGATGATCCCGATGATCCGTTAATTGCCAAGGTCACAATCACCGTTACCGGCGGTGGCGGTGGCGGCGGCGGTGGAGGATCCACCGAGGAAATCGTCGTTGAACCGGAAGAACCTTTAGTGCCACTAAACAAGGAAGACCACTTTGCCTATATAGCTGGTTATCCGGATAATACCGTCAGACCGGAAGGCAATGTGACCAGAGAAGAGGTTGCAGCTGTATTCTACCGCCTGTTGGATGAAACCTACCGGGACAGTGTAAAGACCGATGTCAACAACTTCCTGGATGTGGAAGCCGACAGATGGTCCAATATCCAGATCTCAACTCTGGCTGCGATAGGTGTTATCACCGGTTACCCGGATGGTACTTTCCGCCCGAGTAATAGCATCACCAGAGCAGAGCTGGCAACCATCGCTTCCAAGTTTGATAAACTCAGTCCGTTTGTAGCCGATAATTTCTCGGATATCACCGGTCACTGGGCCAACCAGTACATTAATTCAGCTGCTCAGAAGGGCTGGGTTAAAGGATACGAGGACGGCACTTTCAGACCGGAACAACCGATCACCAGAGCCGAGTTCGTGACCCTGGTCAACAATGTATTGGGCAGAAAGGTGCTGAAAGAGAACATCCTGCCGGATGCTAAAACATTCCCGGATCTCAGCCCGAATGCCTGGTATTATGAAGCAATGATGGAAGCTATCAACGGACATTACTATGAGAGAGAAAACCCGGATGACTATGAGGTTTGGACAGAGCTTTATGAAACCCATATCGATCTGTAAAGCTCAATAACCTCAAAACTGCTTAAGAGGCTGTCCCAAGACCGGAAACGGTTTAAGGGACAGCCTTCTTTCATGGAACAACCACCATTGATTATTTATAAAACTGCTGGCTGAAAAAATGACCAAAGCAACTAGGCCCTGGCCCCCGCTATCTCGATCATGTCACCAGCATTACAAAGATATCCCATTCAGTCTTTGCTTTTTCCGGGAATGTAAAACCTTTTCTGTAAATGAATAATCCGCCATATCTCCGGTAATACTGTAAATTTTGGCATTGCTGAGACTAGCACAGAATAATGTCCGCAAGGTATATATTGCATATAACAGTAAACTACAAAGAAGGGTGATCTATGCACACCAGCAGCCAGACTCGCCTGGAAAAGTCGTTGCTCAGGGTTCTTGATCAGATAGATCAATTACAGGAACAGTTACACAAATCAGACAATGAGGAAGAGAAAGCCGCACTTAAAGACAGATTGAGAAGCCTGGGGATATTAAGGGCATATTATATTCAGTTGATCATGATTAAATATGGTGACTCGAACAGCGAAAAGAATACCGCCCGTTGAAAGACCCGCCGCTCACCTCCTGCCTCAACTGATCTGCTGAATGGTTTGCAGCGCTGCAGCCTTTCCCGGCAGCATTCGTATTCGGCTGGCAGCGCTTCCTGCTTATGAATAAGGTAATCCTCCCATCTCAAAGCTTTAAGGCGCAGTTCATCCATGATAGAATATCTGCATAGCTCAATATTCATTTAAGGAGGATTGGCGATGGAAATGGGCAAATTCAGATTGGATCGGCTGGATTCGCTGTTATTGATCATCGACTTGCAGGACAAGCTGTTGAAAGCCATGAAATACAGGGATGCGGTAGTGAAAAACACCAACCTCTTGCTCAAGCTTGCCGCAGCAACCAGCCTGCCGGTCTTAGTGACCGAGCAAAACCCGCCGGGTCTGGGGCCTACTGTTCCCGAAATAATGGAGAATTTCCCCGAAGGTACCCGGGTAATCGACAAGATGTCTTTTACCGCCTGTACCCCGGATACCAGAAAAGCGCTGTTCGAATTTGACAGACCAAAGATAATAGTAACCGGCTGTGAGACTCACGTCTGTGTTTACCAAACTGTAAGGGATTTGCTTGAGGACGGATACACCGTACATTTAGTTGAGGATGCGGTATGTTCACGATTCAAACAAAACTACCGCAGCGGCCTGGAATTGATGAAGCAAATGGGAGCGGTGATCACCAATACCGAGAGCATATTCTTTGACATCCTCAAGATCGCTGGCACTCCGGAATTCAAAGCCTTGTCACCGCTGCTCAAATAGGCAACTACATATAAGGTTGGGCTAATCAGTATATCAAAGAGCTTTTGCGGTGTATTCGGTGGTTATCTGCAAAATAATTCCTGACTATATTCACCGGGATATTACAGCCCGTAAGCTGTGAGACCAGACCGCCAACAATAGAAAACATTTTTGATAAAAAAGCCGGGCTGCTGGATGTCTTCCAGCAGCCCGACCTGTATTGGAGTATTAAGACCCAGTGACCAGTGACTAGATCATTCTGTAGCTTACTGCAGCTGATAGACCATGGTCACAGTAGCAGTTACCTTGATTTCTCCCGGGCTGATGGGTACAAGGCTTTCGCCCATGCCCTTGGGGGAATCCAGGGAGATATTGGCTAAGTTCCGGTAAATCGAGGTATCATAGCCCTCGCTGATGCTCAACAGTTTACCCAGGCTCATCCGGGCTGCACCGGCGATGACCTGCGCTTTTTCATGCCCGCGCGCGATGGCTTTTAACAGGGCTTCATTTTCAGCGGCCCCCAGATTAGACTTTTCGAAAGAGACATAATTTACAGTGTTGGCTCCTGCCTGAACAGCACCGTCCAGTATTGTACCAACCCTGTCAATATCTTTGATTATGATGGTAATCTCGTTGCGAACCTGATAACCGACTAAAATGCCGGTTGATCTGGTAGAGTAATCGTATTGCGGGTAGATGCTGTAATTGCTGGTCTGAATGAGGTTTTTGTCAATACCCATCGAAATAATGGCATCGATAACCTTTTGGGTATTCTGATTGTTTTCACTCTGCGCCCGGGCCAAATCCTTGTGGGTGGTAACCACACCCAGTGATACCCTGGCCTGATCGGGCGCTACGGTGCTTGTACCGCTGGCAGCAACCACCACCACAGGGGCTTCATATTTTACGGGAAGCTCTGCCGCCACGGCTGAGCCTGACAGGGCCAAAAGGCAAACTATGGCTAAACTCAATACAAGCAATCTACGGGTTATCCTGTTCTTCATCTGGTATTCCCTCCTCAAGTTTGATTGATTTGGCTATTGCAGCCAATTCTTCCGTACTCAAGTTGCCGGTCACCACTAACTGGTAAAGGTGTTGATTATGATTCATGCTCGACTGATAAGAGTTAATCAGCAGTTTTTCCGCCGGTAAAGACCCTCCCGCCGGTAAAGATCCCTCCGAGCCTTCGTCCTCGTCAAGCGAAACGGACTTCAACTGGGTATCGTTAGCTAAATTCTCCATCTCAACCTGGTCGCTTTGATTTGTAACTGCGGTTAGCCGGAGGCTTAACTCCTGCTGGGTCACCTGATTTTTATATATAAAAGTGATATCCTGCTCCGAGTTGCTGATTACAGTCTGAAGTGAGTACTCAGACGGCAGATTGGTGGGGTGCAAGGTCAGCAGTCCCACACCGCGATTGGGATTGGTCGGATAGGGCGATTTTATGGCCTGATCAACCGGGGCTGCTGCGATGCTGGCAGAGCGAGTTTCCGGGACAGGGGGTGATGCTTGCCGCAATGCCGTATGGTTCGGGGAAGCAGAGGTCGGGGAATCCTGCATGGCTACCTGATCGTAGCGGGCCCGAGGCTCTGGAGCGGATTCTGCAACAGGTTCTTTAACAGTCTCTTTAATTGCTTCTATTTCAGTTTCTATAACAGATTCTGCTACCTGCGTTCCCTCAGGTTTTGGGCTTATTTCCGGGATACTGTTCATTGCGGCCGGCAAGGTCTCAGTTTGCAGGCTGCCCGGGTCGTTTTGTTCGGCCAATCTAATACCAACCGGTTGCTGCAATAGCGGTAACGAATATAATACCAAAAGCAAAACTGCTGCACCGGCTGCTCCCCACCACCAGCGCAGTGGGCGTGAACGGCCAAAAGCACCCCGGGCAAATAAACCTGCTCGTCTTCTACCTGAGTTACCCTGGATGAGGGCTATAACTCGCGCAGTAAAATCAGGCTGCAGCGGTGGAATGGTTTCCATGCTGCGCAGCAAATGGCCCTCATGCCTGGCTGCTGCAACCTTGTCACGGCAGCTTTCACAATGATCCAGATGGGCTTTAATGCCGTCCTGCATTTGGGGAGCTAATCGATTGTCACAGAACTCGTAGATATACTTATCGATTTGCTGACAGTTCATTTTTTATCCCCCTTTCTGCTTGACGGTTCAGTAAAATCTTCTGCAAAGCCTTACGGGCACGGTGTACCTTAACCTCCACATTCTCTTTGCTGATCCCCAGGGCATCTGCTATTTCCTGATTATCAAGATCCATCTGATACCTCAGGGTAAGCACCACCCGGTAATTTTCCGGCAAAGACATTATGGCCTCATCAATCTGACGATGCAGTTCGCGCTGTTCGAACATGGAATGGGGATCGCCTATTTGAGCGGGGGCATAGCTATTCAAGGGGACGCTGTATGCCTCGTCAAAATTCACCATTACTACCTTTTTTCGCTTGCGCAGGGCGCTTATGCTGGTGTTGGTCGCTATGCGATAAATCCAGGGAGCAAACTTTTTGTTGGTATCAAACTGGTACATCTTCTCGTAAACAGTCAGAAATACCTCCTGACACAAATCCTCGGCTTCTTGAGCATGACCGATAATACGATAGACGATGGCGTAAACCTGATTTTTATAGCGATTGACCAGTTCCTCAAAAGCTTTTATATCCCCGCTCAGAGTCTGCCACGCCAGCATCTCGTCGCTAATCAATACAATCAGCTCCCCAATCCCGTTCATAAACTATACGTCGCTAATATTTTCAGCTTACACCAATTGGGGGAGGATGTGGGATAAATTCTGTCCATAAGCAGGTGCAATTTGTGTTAAACTATTTTATGGTTGTTTGATAAGACAGCCGGGCATAAAGAGCGGTGCGCATCTCCGGTTCAGTTAAACGGAGTGCAGCCTGGGTTCAGCGTTTTGCCCGGAATTTGATAAACTGCTGCCAAGTACCAGCGAGATGAAAGGAGAATAATCATGTCAGACAAGTGCAATACCTGCCCATCTGCGGCTGGCTGCAATCTGGAAGCTACTTCCTGTGGAGTGGAAAGCCAACCCGCTACACTGATAGGGTCTCTTAACAACATACGCAACGTCATCACTGTGATGAGCGGCAAAGGCGGAGTGGGAAAATCATCGGTGACCGGTCTTTTAGCCTTAAGCCTGGCACGTCAGGGCAAAAAAGTGGGGATTTTGGATGCAGATATCACCGGACCCAGCCAACCCAAGGCCTTCGGCATAACGGGGAATGTAAAAGCAGGGGATTTTGGTATTATTCCTCCCCTGAGTAAAAGCGGGATAAAGTTGATGTCCATCAATTTTTTCCTCCCCAACGAAGACGACCCGGTTATATGGAGAGGCCCGATGCTGGCTGGAGCGGTTAAACAGTTCTGGTCAGAAGTGGACTGGCGTGATTTGGATTATTTGATCGTGGATCTTCCCCCCGGCACCGGAGATATACCCTTAACGGTAATGCAGTCCCTGCCGGTCAACGGCATTATCATCGTTTCCTCCCCTCAGGATCTGGTATTTATGGTGGTCAAGAAGGCTATTAAAATGGCCCAGAAGCTGCAGTTGCCGATTATTGGACTAATAGAGAACATGAGCCATGCGGTGTGTCCGCATTGCAATGAGAGAATAGAGATTTTTGGCAAAAGCCAGGGAGCTAAAGTAGCCCAGGAGACCGGCATAGAGTTTCTGGGCGGGCTGTCCTGGGATGGGCATTTCAATGCTCTGGTGGATGAAGGGAAAATAGAACAGTACCACTCACAGGAAATGGATAAGATCGCTGCCCGCATTATTGAACAGTTGCCCTGATGGTTGATCAGCCGGGGCAGGGGATTAATCCCAGGAAAAAGGGGTACGAATTCCTGCTGCAGATGTATATAATTATATTAGATATATATCTTGACATATTACGGGTGCCATCCATAATTTGGAATTATAATACGGAGGTTGCGAGAACTAATAGGAGGGTAATAATGGCAACCAAACTACTGTTGGAACTGAAGAACCTGCTGGCTGACCTGGCCTCTACGCTGATCCTGGGCAAGAACAAAGACGCGGCTTGCCTGGCCATGAAACTATCGGAAAAGAGCAAGGCCCTGGCAGAAGAACTGGTGAAATAGCAGCGGTCAAATAGACCGTGTGATAATTGTCTATATAATTTGCTAAAGATTAACACGAACCACGAAGGTCGACCCCTGATGAACAGGTCGGTTTTTGTGGTTTCTGTTTTTCCCCGGCAAATGTGTTATTATAATAAAACATGAAATCGGTAGAATTATATAATTATATAGACCAGGCGGGGAGGGGGGACGACTTGAAAATTGCTGTAATTGACGGCCAAGGTGGCGGGATCGGTCGCCTGATAATCGAAAAACTGCGCAAGGAATTGGGCCAGGAAATATACATTATCGGGTTGGGAACCAATGCGGTGGCTACTTCGGTCATGTTAAAGGCTGGTGCCAATGACGGGGCCAGTGGGGAAAATGCAGTAATCTGGTCAGCTGCACGGGTGGACCTGATCGCCGGTTCAGTGGCCATAATTGCTGCCAACAGCTATTGTGGGGAGTTGACCACAAGAATGGCCGAAGCCATAACCTCTTCTCCAGCTACCAAGATCCTGATACCCATGAACCGCTGTGGTATTGAACTCAGCTGCAGCCAGGATGAGCCTCTGCCTATTCAGGTCGATCAACTGGTGGCCAGAGTAAAAAACCATTGCCTTAACAGTCAGAATATAAAGCAGGAATGGAAAGGTGGTTTACCTTAATGTGTAAAGACATGTCCCCGCTGGAGTTAGCCATACAGTTTCATGGCCATATTTGTCCGGGCTTGCTGATGGGGGTAAGAGCAGCGCAGTTAGCCATGGATCAGCTCAGCCTGGAAAGGGATCGGGATGAGGATCTGGTAGCAATTGTAGAAACCGATTCCTGCGGTGTGGATGCCCTGCAGGCCATATTAGGCTGTACTTTCGGCAAAGGCAATCTGATTTTCAAAGACTATGGTAAAGCCGTTTATACCGTCATTGATCGCAGCAGCGGGCGAGCCCTGCGCATCGCGCAGTTAAGACGCGCATCCGGCGGTACAGCTGGACAGCGTTATCGTGAACTCAAAGGGCGGACTGACCTTAATCAAGCCGAACAGGAAGAGCTGGAACAAGCCCTGCAGGACCTGTTTGAAGAGATCATGACCTGCCCCTATGAAGAACTGTTTAACTGGAAGGAAGTAAGGGTCGATCTTCCTCCGCGAGCCCATATATACAACACCTTGACCTGCGCCGGCTGCGGGGAAGGGGTCATGGAACCGCGGGCCATTAAGAGCGGGGACAGGGTTCTATGCCAGCCCTGTTTTGAGGTGCAAAAGGGGGGAAATACCGATGTGTGAAGCCAATGTCTACCTGTTACGCGATGGACAGGAGCAACTGCTGATGGAAAGAGTGGACAGGATTATCCCCGGTGAGGATAACACCCTTTTCATGGAAAACATCTTTGGTGAACGCAAGGTCATCAAGGCTCGTTTTCGTGAGCTGGAACTGGTACGCCATCGCATCATAGTGGAAGAGATTCCTCAACCAGCCTCGGTTAGACCGGGTGAATTGTGGCTGGAACCGGATACTGACCACGGTCATTTTCATGAAGGTGAAGAAGTAAGACTCAAGCTGTTTAAGGGATATAACATGCAGCCTCAAGATGCCTCATTGGAAGATGTGCAGGCTTTTTTGATAAACAGCGCGGGCAGGCGCGAACTGCAGGTGCTTCTCGATAAAGGCCAGTACTGGCTGTATCCCGGACAGGAAGTTGACGGATTAATACAAGTGATTGTCCATCAACCCGGAGATCCGGAACTGTATGCTAAAATTCTTGTCGAAATCGGTCATCACCATCACCATCATATCGACCCTATCGGCCTGCCTTTGGAAATCGTGCCCAGTGGATACAGCCATGCCCGCATCGGTGAATACTATGAGGTTCAATTATTGAGAAACGGGCAGCCCCTGGCGGGTGTGGAAATAAAGGCTACTTATGCCAGCGCCGGCGGTCAGGAGTATCCACGCCGGCAGAAAAGCGATGATTGGGGTCGGGCGAAATTCTTTCTCTCCGCGCGCGGGCATTACCTTTTTTCCTCCACTTATGACGGTATAATAACGACCTTTACCCTGGTCAAGGGCGTATAGGTTTATTCATCGCGGGATAAATTCCCGCCTGATTATCAAATAAAGCCACCTGAACAGGCCATGGAGCGCAAGCGGTATAAAGCCAGGCGCTTCATGGTTTTTCTATTTTGACTGGATGGTTGCGAGAAACTTAAACTTAAATATGCGAATTTCCTTATATCGGGAAAAAGGTTCCCTATAGCGGATATTGTTATCCTTTTCACAAAAATAGATTGCTAATTTGCAGGAAAATCATTTAGCAGGTAGAATATATGTCAATAGCGATAATTGTAGAAAAAGGACTTAAAAATCCTTGTAATTTATAATTGCATAACCTCCAAGCCAGTAGACCTAAGGCCTTCGCCAAGCTATGGTTTTCTGGCCGGGGTACAACTGGAAACGGTTGTGCCTTCCCGTATTGTGAGTAGGAGATGTTCTGGTATGGCAGACGTTGGCGATACGATTTATAATGTCTGCTAATGCTTGTGTGCGCAAATGCCCGGCTTCTCTTCGCAGCCGGATTTTTTAATTATTGATACCAAAAGGGGCCTGTATTTTGCACGAAATGTCGTTAATAGCAGAAATGATGAATATGGTTCGCGAAAGCGCAGCCCACAACAACATCACCCGTATAAGCCGCATCAAGCTGGTTGTTGGCAAGTTGACTATGGCCATGCCGCACAGCCTCAGATTTGCTTTTCACACTATGGCCAGGGATGGCCTGTTTCAGGGAACCGAACTGCTTATTGAAGAGAGGGAGGTTGCTTATCAATGCTGTCAATGCGGGGAAAAGTACCTGCCCGACATGCCCTATGGCCAACTCTGCCCTAATTGCGGCAGCAAAGCCAGCCACTTGCTGAGCGGGCGAGAATTATTCGTTGAGTATTACGAAGGGGATTCCGGAAAAGGGGAAGAGAATGGCGCAAATACGCATGGAAACTAACCTATTAGGGGCCAATGATATGCTGGCCGCCAAAAACCGCCGCATCTTTAAAGCCAGAGGGTTGTTGGTGATAAATTTGATGAGCTCGCCTGGTTCAGGCAAGACCACCCTTCTGGAAAAAACCATCGAAGCTTTGCGGGGACGCATAGAATTAGGGGTAATTGAAGGGGATCTGTATACTGACCAGGATGCCATGCGCATTGAGAACAAGGGAGTCGAAGTGGTGCAGATAAATACCGAAGGCACCTGCCATTTGGATGCCGGCATGATAGAAAAGGCCTGGTCACGCCTGGAGCATCTTCCCATTCAACTGCTGTTTATTGAAAATGTCGGCAACCTGGTCTGCCCGGCCGAATTTGATCTGGGCGAAGATATCAGAGTGGTGGTTTTGAGTACCACCGAAGGCCACGACAAGGTTTTAAAATACCCCCTGGTATTTCAACAGGCCCAGGTGGTAGTGCTCAATAAAATAGACCTGTTGCCATATACAGATTTCGATTTAAACGCTTTTAACAGGGACCTGCAGCTGGTAAATCCTCAAATCAGGGTTTTTCAGCTGTCAGGTCGTACTGGTGAAGGTTTAGCCCAATGGACTGAGTGGTTGGTAGAGGAGGTGGGAAAGCGAGTTATTTAGCGACCAATATTATTATAGAGAGAGATAATCTGTGAATGGGATTGTATGGCTAATTCACTAAAAATGTTTTGGGGGGAATTAGTGAATGCCTACCAAGCTGACCAGACGTGATTTCATACGTCTTTGTGCCGGAGGTGCTGCGGCTGTATCCATGACCTCACTTCTGGCACCGGTGCTCACCCAGGCAGTAGAAGCCGGGGCACCACCTGTAATCTGGCTGCAAGGGGCCAGTTGTACGGGCTGCTCAGTGTCTTTGCTGAACAGCGTGCATCCTGATATTAAGAAGATTCTGTTGGATGTTATCAGTCTGCGTTATCATCCCAATATTTCCGGGGCTGCAGGGGATTTGGCCATGGAAGAAGGGATATTTAAGGTCGCCGAGGAGTACAAGGGTAAATTCTATTTGGTAGTTGAAGGGGCAGTTCCTACCGGTGCAGATGGGAAATTCTGCATGGTCGGGGAAAGAGATGGACATCATATCACTTTCTTGGACCTGGTACAAGAAGTAGGTGGCAAAGCTGCAGCCATTTTGAACTTCGGAACCTGTTCGGCCTATGGCGGAATTCCGGCTACCCCACCCAATCCTACCAAGTGTAAATCAGTTTCCGAGGTAGTGAAAAATGTGCCCCACATAAATGTGCCCGGTTGCCCGCCGCATCCCGATTGGATGGTGGGTACGATTGCACACGTGCTGTTGTATAATGAGATACCTGAACTGGACCGTTTTGGCAGGCCGAAAATGTTCTTTAAGGATATCATTCATGACAATTGCCCCAGAAGGCAGTATTTCGACAATGCCATATTTGCCAAAAACCTCAGCGAACCTGGCTGCCTGCTGGAAGTAGGCTGCAAAGGCCCCATCGCCCATTGTGACTCCACTACCCGCTTATGGAACGGTGGCACCAATTGGTGTATCAAATCAGGCGCACCCTGCCTGGCCTGCACCGAGCCGCAATTCCCTGGTTGGCCCATGTATACGCGCTTGCCTGAAATGCCCATAGCGCCAGGTATCACCGCTACTGTTGATCAGATCGGTGTTGTTCTGGGGGCTGCTACCGCGGTCGGCATTGCCGGGCATTTGGCCGGCAATATCGCCACTGGCCGTATTGGTCCCAAAAAGCACAGTGATGAGAAAGAGGGTGACAACTGATGGCGCAGAAGATAGTAATAGATCCAGTAACTCGTATTGAAGGACATCTCAAAGTAGAAGTAGAGGTGGAGAACGGCATAGTGGTCGATGCTCATACCAGCGGCACCCTTTTTAGAGGGTTTGAACTGATAATGCAGGGTCGCGATCCGCGGGATGCTCAGCAGATCATGCAGCGCATCTGCGGGGTTTGTCCCACTTCTCATGCCACCTCCGGTGCCCTGGCCCTGGATGACGCTTTTGGTATTGAGCCACCTCCAAATGGCAGGATCATTCGTAATCTGATCTTCGGCTCCAATTACATCCAATCCCATATTCTGCATTTCTTCCATTTGGCTGCACTGGACTATGTGAAGGCCCCGGAAGGGGTTATGCCGTTAAATCCTCAATATGCCGGGGATTACAGATTGCCTGCGGACATCAACGCTCAGGCGGTAAACAATTACCTGAAGGCCCTGGAAATGCGCCGCAAAGCCCAGGAGATGCTGGCTATCTGGGGAGGCAAGATGCCGCATGTGCAGGCCATTGTTCCGGGTGGGGTAACAGAATTGCCTGACACTCAGAAGATTTATGAATTCCTGGTGCGACTGGAAGAACTGACTGATTTTATAAACAATGTGTATGTTCCTACCGTAAAAGCGGTGGCAGAAGCATACCCGGATTGGTTTGATATCGGACGCGGCTGTATGAATATGCTGGCTTACGGTGGGTTCCCGCTGGAAGAAGGCAGGGACCATGTAAGTAAGCAGAAATTCTTCCCCAGCGGGGTATATGTGCGCGGCCAGTTCAAAGAGTTGGATCCGGCCTTGATAACTGAAGAAGTAAAGTACTCCTGGTACAAGGATGACACCGGCGGCAACAGCCCGGACGTGGCGGTAGTCGAACCCGATGCCGATAAGAAGGATGCTTATTCCTGGCTGAAAGCCCCGCGCTACAACGGAGAACCCATGGAAGTAGGGCCTCTGGCTCGCCAGTGGGTGGCCAAGCAACCGGACCTGGTGGCCATGGGTGCCAATAAGGCCTTTTCGGTAATGGGGCGCCATTATGCCCGGGCGGTGGAGACCGCAGCCATTGCAGCCGCCATGAAAGAGTGGGTCTTGCAGTTGAAGCCGGGCGAACCCGTAGCTACTCCGCACAAGGTGCCTGATGAGGCCTTGGGTATGGGCCTGTGCGAAGCTTCCCGCGGAGCCCTGGGGCACTGGCATAAAATCGAACATGGCCGCACCAAGGTGTTGAACGCGGTTGTTCCTACCACCTGGAACGCCGGACCCAGAGATGTCAATAATGTACCCGGACCGATGGAACAGGCTATCATTGGGGCTCCGCTGGCAGACCCGGCCAATCCCATCGAAGTGGTGCGCATAATCAGATCAATGGACCCCTGTTTCGGGTGTGCCATTCATGTTATGACTCCCAATAAGAAAACGATCAGCCAGTTTATAGTAAATTAGGGGGTGTAGTCATGAAAAAGATGGTAGAACGCCACTCCCTTCCTATTCGGCTGTTTCACTGGAGCAATATGATCAGTATTACCCTGCTGATTATTACCGGGTTCTATATTCATGCACCCAACAGCTTCAGGTGGTTGTTCTCGAACATGGATACTCCGCGTATGCTTCATTTTGCCATGGCCTATGTCTTATTGTTCGGGGTGATAGGGAGGGTATATTATGCCATAGTGGCCAAAGATGCCCATAACATCGTTTTTCGGCCTATTCAAGACACCAAGAATTTCCCCAGCATGATAAAGTATTATCTGTTCATGGCTGACAGCCATCCCTATTACGGCAAGTACAACCCCGGGCAGAAGATGATGTATACCGGCTGGCTCATCATGGCTGTGATACAGATCATTACCGGTTTTGTACTCTACGCTCCCAATACCTTCCCGGCTTTGGCCGGATGGATGGGAGGGTTATTGGCTGTCCGCATCATTCACTATGTGGTCAACTGGTTGTTCGTATTATCAGTGGTTGTGCATGTTTACCTGGATGTATCGGAGGGCATACCGGTGCTTCTGTCCATGTTTACCGGAAAGTTCCCGGCAGGAGCCCATGGAGCCCATAGTGATGCCGATATGGCAGGTGATAAAAGCCGTAGTCTGGGTGCCTGAGGGGATTTATCTTGAAGCTTATTGTTGCAGGAATTGGCAATGTATTGATGAAGGATGACGGCCTGGGCGTTTATGCCATCAAGGAGTTGGCCCAACGCCCCTGGCCCGATGCAGTCGAACTGGTGGACGCCGGTGTCGCCAGTTTCGAAATCCTGGATGTATTCTGCAGGGCTGATCACATCATAGTTATAGACTCAATGAATGCCGGAGGTGAGCCCGGGACCATATACCGGGCCCCTCTGGAGGAATTGGGTCTGAAAGACAGCCCTGCGGTTACCTCATTGCATGAATTGCATTTTACCGAGGCCATTAAAGTGGTGAACCTGATGGGATATCACCCGCAGGTGACCGTTTTCGGGGTTGAACCCTGCCAGGTTGAACTGGGCCTGGGATTGACTCCGGTGATAACCGAAAAAATGCCCCGCTTGTTAAAATTGGTTGAAGCGGAGATTCGTCATATTTTATCAGCCAGTGAGTAGACAGCTGCCGGCTAAGGTTCCGGGCAGGAATACTCTGGCTTTCCGCTGTTTACAGAGCCTTAACATCTGCTCTTGGATATTGGCCCCAAATGCGCCAACCAGGTGAGGGTAGTACATGAGTCAAACTATTAGCAGTAAACGTTTCACCATTAAAGGAATTGTACAGGGAGTAGGGTTCAGGCCGCATGTGTACCGTCTGGCGGTTGAGTTGGGACTTAAAGGCTGGGTCTTGAATTCCTCCAGCGGGGTGTTCATAGAGGTTGAGGGCTTAACCCCAAAGGTGGATGAGTTTATTCATACCCTCCTGGAACAACCGCCTCCCCTGGCCCTAATCAAGAGCTGCCAGGTAGAGGAGCTTCCTGTACGGAATTATGCGGATTTCGAGATTTTGGACAGTGTCGAGCAGGAAGGCCATGAGGTAATGATATCCCCGGATATCGCTATATGTGACAACTGCCGGCGGGAGGTCCTTGATCCTAGTGACCGGCGCTACCGCTATCCTTTCATAAACTGCACCAATTGCGGACCGCGTTTCACTATAATAAAGGATGTGCCCTATGACCGGGCCAAAACGACCATGGCCGGTTTTCCGATGTGTCCTGAGTGTGCGGCTGAATACGGTAATCCGCTCGACCGGCGTTTTCATGCCCAGCCCAACGCCTGTCCGGTCTGCGGTCCCAGGGTCTGGCTGACAGATAAGCACGGCAGGCCAGTTCACAGCCAGGTTATCGATGTTTTGAAATCGGGGGCCATTGTGGCGGTAAAGGGCCTGGGGGCTTTTCACCAGGCAGCCGATGCCTCAAACCGTGAAGCAGTCCGTTTACTGCGCAAACGCAAACGCCGTGACGCCAAGCCCTTTGCCGTCATGGCCAGAGACCTTGAGGCAGCCAGGCAATACTGCCGGATTTCCAAATCGGAAGAGCAGTGGCTGCTTTCCAGGCAGGCTCCCATTGTAGTGATGAAAAGCCTGAATCATCCTGACATCCCGGGTGATCTGCTGCACCCCGGGCTTAATACCCTGGGCGTGATGCTGCCTTACAGCCCGCTGCATTACCTTCTTTTTGACGATGATTTGGACCTGCTGGTGATGACCAGTGCCAATGTCAGTGATGAGCCTATAATAACGGATAATCATGAAGCCTTAGATTCGCTGGCCGACATAGCCGATTATTTTCTGCTGCACAACCGGGATATATTTAATCCCTGCGATGATTCGGTTCTGAGCTGTACCGACATAAGCACCAATATAATCCGGCGAGCCCGGGGGTTCGTGCCGCAGGGCATCAGGCTCCCCGGAAACTGCCGGCAAGAATCGGTATTGGCCGTAGGGGGCGACTTAAAGAACACCTTTTGCCTCACCAAAGGAAATGAAGCCTTTTTGAGCCAGCACTGGGGCGATTTGGGCAATTACAACAATTACCTCAATTTCACTGTAGGTATCGAGCGCTTCAAAAACATGCTCAAGGTGACCCCAGCGGTTATAGCACACGATATGCATCCCGACTATCAATCTACCCGATGGGCCATGCAGCATAATCATTTGCCGCGCCTGGCGGTGCAGCATCATCATGCCCATTTGGCATCAGCCATGGCTGATAACGGTCTTTCAGGCAAGACCATCGGGCTGATATGTGACGGCACCGGATGGGGAACCGACGGGGCGGTATGGGGTGCAGAGGTATTGATCGGTGATTACCGGGAATTCAAGAGGATGGCTCACCTGGCCTATATGCCTTTTCCCGGTGGGGACTTGACTGCTAAGAAGCCCTATCGTATGGCATTTATTTATCTCTACCAAATCCTGGGGGAAAGGGCTTGGGAATATGCCCGGAAATGGCTGCCGGATCTGAGCCAGCCGGAAGCTGATATAATCATCAACCGCCTCTGCCGCGGCGAACAGCTTATGACCTCCTCCTGCGGCAGGCTTTTTGATGCGGTCAGTGCCATACTCGGGGTCTGTCCGATCAACCGCTACGAAGGGCAGGCCGCCATGGAACTGGAAGCCATAGCTAACCCGGATGAGTGCGGGGTTTACCCGTTTCAGGTCAAACAGCAGCCTGATGGGCTCATAATGGAGGTCAATTCTATATGGCAGAGCATTGTCCATGAGCTTGAGGCGGGCGTTGCTCCCACGACTATTGCAGCCCGTTTTCATAACAGCCTGGCGGCCCTGTTTACCGAGACTGTCCGCCTGGTAGCCGAACAGAGCGGCATAGATCAAGTCGTGCTCAGCGGGGGGGTTTTCAATAATCAAATACTATTAAAGCTCTTGGTGGAATCATTGACCCGAAATGATATGAAAGTATATGTACACCGTCAGGTTCCTGCCGGAGATGGGGGCATCGCCCTGGGACAGGCGGCTATTGCGAGTGAGGTGACAGACTGATGTGCTTGGGAGTACCGGGCAGGATCGTATCCATAGAGGCCAATCGGGCAACCGCTGATATCAACGGCAATCAGGTTGAGGTGAGCATAATTATGACACCGGAGGTTGTTCCGGGGCAGTATGTTTTGATACACGCTGGCTTCGCCATGCAAATCATAGATGAAAGTGAAGCCAGGGAGACAATGGATTGGCTTTTGGCCTTGCAGAAAATTGGAGAAGCTTATGAAAACTGACCAGGAATATAACCAACGCTTATTGCAGGCGATAAGTAGTATTGATAAACCGGCCACCCTTATGGAGGTTTGCGGAACCCATACTATGGCTATTGCCCGCAGCGGCATACGCGAACTGCTGCCCCCTGGTATAAGGCTGATATCCGGGCCGGGATGCCCGGTTTGCGTTACTTCGCAGGGCGATATCGACAGGGTTATTCACCTGGCCCGCAATCATGACATTACTTTGCTGACCTTTGGGGATATGATGAGGGTTCCGGGAAGCGAGTCGTCCCTTCAGCAATGCCGCAGTCAGGGTGCGGATATACGGGTGGTGTATTCCCCGCTGGACGCTCTGCAGTTGGCCTGCCAAAATCCGCACCGGGAAATGGTATTCTTGGGCATCGGATTTGAAACTACCGCCCCGACCATTGCTCATACTATAATTGAAGCCCAACGGCTGGGAGTGAGCAATTTCTCGGTATGGTCGCTGCACAAAACTGTGCCCCCGGCCCTGCAAGCAATATTCTCCGACCCGGAAATAGAGGTGGACGGGCTCATCTGTCCGGGTCATGTATCGCTGGTCATAGGTTGCGCCCCATATGAAGATTTGATCAGCAAGCACCACAAACCCTGCGTGGTGACCGGGTTTGATGAGCGGGATATTTTGGAAGGCATCTGCATGTTGATGCGGCAGATCGCCAGCGGTCAGGCCCGGGCTGAGATCCAATACAAGCGCCTGGTCAAGCCTGAGGGCAATCCGATCGCACAAGGCCTAATAGCCCGGGTATTCGAGCCTGTCGCAGTAAATTGGCGCGGCCTGGGAACCGTTCCTGAGAGCGGCCTGGCTATACGTGAAAGCTATGCCGATTACGATGCAAGCCGGAGGTTTGCCGTTCCGGATATTGAAGAGAAACCCATCAAAGGCTGTGCCTGCGGGGCTATTTTAACCGGTAAAATATCGCCCGCGCAATGCGCCTTATTCGGTACCGTTTGCAGCCCGATGAACCCGGTGGGCCCCTGTATGGTCTCGCAGGAAGGGGCCTGTGCCGCGCATTATCGCTATACCATACCGGTGAAAGGAAGAGAATCAAAGTGAACCAGGAAAGGGTTCTTCTCGCTCACGGCAGCGGCGGCCTGATGAGCCAAGGCCTGATAGAGAGGATTTTTAAGCAATATTGGAGCAATCCACACCTTGATGACATGCTGGATGGAGCTGTGTTGCAATTGCCGGTAAACCGGATTGCTGTCTCCACCGATTCTTTCGTCATCACCCCATTGTTTTTCCCCGGCGGGGATATCGGCAAACTGGCAGTATGCGGCACGGTGAATGATTTGGTGGCCTGTGGAGCCCGCCCCTTGTATCTCAGTGCTGCTTTCATCATTGAAGAAGGTCTGAGTATCCGGGATCTGGAGCAGATCGTAAAGTCTATGGCTCAAACCGCTGCAGCAGCCGGTGTGAAGTTGGTCACCGGAGATACCAAAGTGGTGGAAAAGGGCAGCGCCGATCAGGTTTTCATCAATACTACGGGAATTGGTGTAATCGATTCGGAAGTATCGCTGCACCCTCGCTGCATCAAACCGGGGGATCAGGTTATCGTTACCGGACAGGTGGGCGACCATGGCCTGGCCATATTGGCCCAACGCGAAGGCCTGGCTTTTTCTACCCCGGCAGAGAGCGACTGCGCGGCTCTGCATCATTTGAGTGCTTTGGTCAGCAAGTATCCCGCGCAGATAAAGTGCATGCGCGATCCAACCCGGGGAGGGCTGGCCACTGTTCTCAACGAGATCGCCACTCAGGCGGGGTTAGGGATAGTAGTAGAAGAACAGCGCATCCCGGTTTCAGCAGTGGTCAAAGGGGCCTGTGATATGCTGGGCATGGATCCGCTCTATATGGCCAATGAAGGCAAAATGGTCATCTTTGCCAGTCGGGAAGGTATAGACGATTTAATGCGGGAGTTGCTCAGCAATCCCTTAACTCAAGGGGCAACAATAATTGGAGAAGTAGTTGCGAATCATCCTGGCATGGTATTGCTCAAGACCGCACTTGGGGCCAAACGCATTCTGAGCACTCTGGAAGGGGAGCATGTACCCCGCATCTGCTAAGGTTTATTACGGTTTGATTAACCTGAGGCTTGGCTCGGGTGCCATGGAATCCAGTCTGCAGGCGGGAATGCTATTTGAACAAGTCCAGTCTATATACTCCCTGGGATCGGAGGATAAAGCAGAAGCCGCGGCAGCTTTCCGGGAAAAACGAAAGCCGCATTTCACAGGCCGGTAAGGATATACGGGCAGCGCAATTGGCTGTTGAGGGCGAGCGCAATGCCAGGAGGCAATATTAAAGACACACCTCAATACTGAAAGGCATGTCATGAGTTGGTTGAAACACTGGACGAAACAAGTGCATGGGCTGCAGCCTGTGTAAAGCCGTATGTTCAGGGCATATTAATGGCCCCACGGTTGCTATAATGACCTCATGGTGTTTGTGTGGTGAAGCCAGCTGTAAAAGACCTATAAGTGTAAGCTTGGGCAGTCGGGACAGACTGTACCAGGCTTTTTTCGCTTGCGCAGTGCCTTGATGCTGGTGTAATATAATTATCCAAGGTGGAGGGAAAAAAAACATGAGAATCTATTCCTGGAATGTCAACGGCATCCGTTCAGTGTACAACAAGGGTTTTATCGACTGGATGCAGCGTGAAGCCCCGGATATATTGTGCTTGCAGGAAACCAAGGCCGGCCCCGAGCAATTGCCCCAATCGCTGCTTAAGGTTCCGGGTTATCAGAGCTACTGGAATATTGGAGCCAAGAAGGGCTACAGCGGAGTAGCCACCTATGTTCGCCAGGCCCCGCTGGATTGCCGGCTCAGCACCGGGGTGGAAATCCTCGATGCGGAAGGCCGCATCATAATCACCCATCATCCGCAGTTTATCCTGTTGAATATCTATTTTCCCAACGGCCAGATGAGCGATGAGCGCCTGCAGTACAAACTGCAGTTCTACCGGGCATTGATGGATTATTGCGAGGAGCTTAAGAAAACCCAGGCCAATCTCATCATCTGTGGGGATTTCAATACCGCGCACCGCGAGATAGACCTCAAAAACCCGAAAAGCAATGAAAAACGTTCCGGGTTTTTACCGGTGGAAAGGGAACTCCTGGATCAATTTCTGGATCTGGGCTATGTGGATGTTTTTCGCTACCTGTACCCGGACAAGGTCCAGTATTCGTGGTGGGATTACCGCACCCGCGCGCGTGAGCGCAATGCCGGTTGGCGGATTGACTATTTCTATGTCAGCCGTCCCCTGCTGCCTCAAATCATTGATTGTACTATTCTCGATGAGGTAACCGGTTCAGACCATTGCCCCATCACCCTGCATCTCAAGTAAAATGCCAGAATGAACCTCGGCCTATACAGCCGGAGCACATAGTGCCCCGGCTGAGAATGCACTTCTCCACACGACCAGCAGCGAATACCATTAACAGCCTAATCGGCATGTCTGACCCTGAGCAGCCGCATCCCATTCAGGGTGACCAAAAGCGAGCTGCCCATGTCAGCAGCTACCGCCAGCCATAAGGTAAGCCAGCCGGGAAAGACCAGCAGGAGGATCAGGCCTTTGATTACAAGCGCGAAAGCGATGTTTTGCTTTATGATCTTCAGGGTCTGGCGGCTGAGCCTTATGCTGTAAGGCAATTTGGTCAAATCATCTGCCATCAGGGCTATATCCGCGGTTTCCAGAGCGGTATCGCTTCCCGCCACCCCCATGGCAATACCTACGGTCGAAATAGCCAGGGCCGGGGCGTCATTCACCCCGTCTCCCACCATGGCTGCTTTGCCGCACCGGCTCAAAAGCTCTTTTACGGCGTCCACTTTGTCCCCGGGCAGCAGATCGGCCCGGTACTCATCAACTCCCACCTGAGCTGCTATAGCCCGGGCGGTTGTCTCATTGTCACCGGTGAGCATAACGATTTTCTTTATGCCCAGTTTTCTCAACTTCTGTATGGCCTGAGAGCTGTTGTCCCGGAGAACGTCAGCAACAGCGATAAGCCCCAGGATCAGGCCTTCTTTCCCCAGAATCATGACGGTTTTGCCCTGATTTTGCAGTGCTCTTATCCTGTCTTCCACCAATCCGATGTCAATGTTATGGTCCCTGAAGAATCTCACATTGCCGATTTGATAGGATACGCCATCAACACGGCCTACGGCCCCCATGCCCCAAACCGCTTCGAAGCCGCTCACTGCAGGGATATCCAGCCCTTTTTGCCGGGCATAGCTTAGAATGGCCTCACCCAGGGGGTGCTCGGACCTGGATTCGATGGCTGCTGAGATGGACAGGACTTGGTCCTCAGAATAGCCATTAACAGGTATTACATCGGTCACCTGCGGCTTTCCCGCCGTAAGGGTTCCGGTCTTGTCAAAAGCAATTACCGACAGGGCTCCGGCTTCTTCCAGGTAAAGGCCGCCTTTTACCAGCACCCCATTGCGGGCTGCGCTGCCGATAGCCGCTACTATCGAGACCGGGGTGGAAATCACCAGGGCGCAGGGGCAGGCCACCAGCAGCATGGCCATGGCCTGATAAAACCATTTATGAAACGGCTGCCCCATCAGCAGGGTGGGTACAGCCACCACCAGGGCGGCTCCGCTTATGACCAGAGGGGTATAGTATTTGGCGAAGCGGTCGACAAACTGCTGCGAAGGGGCTCTCTGTCCCTGGGCTTCTTCAACCATGGCAATTATCCTGGATATGGTGTTGTCTTTGGCCAGGCGGGTAACCTCAATCTGCAGAGAACCGCGCTCATTGATGGTGCCGGCATAGACCTCATCGCCCGCGGTTTTTTCCACCGGCACCGACTCTCCGGTTATTGAAGCCTGATTTACTGTGGAGGAACCTGCAATGACTCTGCCATCCATGGCGATTTTCTCTCCCGGCCTGACTATGATGACATCGCCGATGACAATATCCTCCAAAGGCAGGGTGAGCTCAGCCCCATCGCGCACCACCAGGGCTTGCTGAGGGGCCAGATCCATCAAAGCCCGAATAGAATTGCGGGTACTATCCAGGGTGTAGCCCTGCAGGGCATTGCCCAGGGAGAACAGAAACACCACTGCTGCAGCCTCTACGAATTCTCCAATAGCCGCGGCGCCAACCACTGCAATCGACATGAGAATGTTCATATCCAGCTGACGGGCATTGATCAGAACCGCCAGGCCATTCTTAGCCGGCAGGAAGCCGCCCAAAACGATTCCGGCTATAAAAAACGCTTTTGATATGGGGTCAGCCAAACCTGTGGCTACTGCCAGCAGGCCCAGGGCCAGCATCAGCAGGGAAATGGCCGTTGGCACTACATACTGGTTGCGCTTCCAGTAAGGGCCAGGCAAGGTCAGGGATGTATGGTCAACTGCGCCCTTGTAGCCCATCATCTGAATGGCGTCCACTATCGCAGTGACCGGCCCCTGATGAGTAACTGTAAGTTTGGCGGCCCCGAAATTGACCGTTACCTCTTTTACCCCGGGTAAGTGAGCGATGTGCTTCTCCAATTTGGCCGCACAGTCGGCGCAATCCATACCCTCGATGCGAAGAGTGGTGGAACGGTACTGCTCATCCGCTTCGCCATCCAATTGCGCGTCATAGCCCAGGGCCTGGACTCTTTCTATAACCTCTTTTACCCCGGTTTGCGCCTCATCGTAAGCGATATTCAGTTTTCCCAGGGGGAAGACAACGGTAGCGTTAGCCACGCCCGGGATCATGCTGACCGCTTTCTCGATTTTGGCCGCACAATCCGGGCAATCCAGGCCTTTGAGATACAAGCTGCGGGAATTGAGATTGTTTATTTCCACTGCTTTTGCCATGCGTTTAAAGCCCCCTTGATATGAAAGCGTTACATGATTGTATCATTTGATTAAATCCAGAAACTGGGCAGCCCAGGCTTCATCGTGGCTGGCGTGCTCCAAAGCCTGTCTGAACAGGGTTATGACGTGGTCATCAGCCAGGGAATAGTACAGGATTTTCCCGTCGCGGCGAAAGCGCACCAGTTTGTTAGTGCGCAATATCCTCAATTGGTGGGATACAGAGGATTCGGAGGCCCCGATCACAGCTGCCAGATCACAGACACACAGTTCTTTTTGCATCAGGGCAAACAGCATCTTGACCCGGGTACGATCAGCCAGGGTTTTAAATATATCTGCCAGGGACTGCGCTTCATCATCGCTTATCATGGTCTGCTTCACTGCGGCGACCGCTTCTTCGTGGATGCAACTGATTTCACAGCGGTCAAATCTATCCTCATTCGCCATAATCATCCCTCCAATTTTACATATGAACAACTGATCATATGTAAAATTATATTATTGACTTTATAGATTGTAAATAATCATTTCAGTCAATGGGCAGGCGATGTTCCGGGCGACAAAGCCGCGGCACCGTGCTCGCAGTTAAAAAATAAGGCTATAATGACGGAAAATAGACAATAGGGGTTATTCCAGTTGACGTTAAAATGTTACACTATTTTGAAGGAATAAGCGAAAGAGCTTTGCCAGGTGCTTTCTTGCTCGATATGCCCTTTATTTAGGAATTAGACATATTGCTGTTTATTTTAGCACCGCTTACAGATAGCCGACCTATAGCACATTCGACACCGGTTGAATCCAATCTCAAGGGGGCAGCAGTTTGAATATTAACCAACGCATAAGGCTGGGAGGCCGTTACCGGCAAATCATCAAGACTTTGATAAAACATGGCCTGGGCTATTTAATCCACCGCTGGGGCTTGGAAGGCGCAGTGCCTGTACCTGTATTTTATCTCCTGCACAAATGTGACCTGGAATCGGACGCCTGCATGGCAGAAAACCTGACCAGTGCCATAATGGAATTGGGACCTACCTTTATCAAGTTCGGCCAATTGCTCAGCACCAGATCAGACCTGCTTTCACCGGCATTTATTGAAGAACTGGAGAAGCTGCAAGATAAGGTAATGCCTTTTCCCATCGATCAAGTCAAAGCGCAGATATCTGCCGAGATTGGTCCGGTGGAGGAGGTTTTTGCCGACTTCGATCCCGTTCCGCTGGCAGCCGCTTCCATTGGGCAGGTGCACCGGGCGCGTTTAAAAAGCGGCGAAGAGGTCATTGTCAAAGTGCAGCGCCCGGGCATCGAAAAACTGGTGGAAGACGATCTGCAGATCCTAAAAGAATTGGCCAACCTGGCGGAAAAGCATTCCCCGGATGCCAGGCAGATCGGCCTGGTGGCACTGGTTGAGGATTATGCCAAGGTATTGCGGCTCGAATTGGATTATGACCGGGAGGCCAAGAACACTGAAAGAATGCGCCTGAATTTTGCTGCTGACGATTCAGTGGTTATTCCGCGTGTTTACGAGGAATACAGCACCAGAAGGGTTCTGACCGAGGAATTCATCGATGGGGTAAAACTGGATGATTTTGAAACCATAGAAGCTCGGGGGTGGAACCGCCGTAAGATTTCCCGTTTGGGAACCCGGGCTTTTTTGACCCAGGTCATGATGCACGGCTTTTTCCAGGCCGACCCGCACCCCGGGAATATCATGGTCCTGAGTGAAGACAAAATCGCCTTCATCGATTTCGGCGCCATCGGGCTGTTGACCGAACGAAGGCTGACCAGCCTGGGGAAGCTGCTCATGGGTATTGAAAAGAAAGACCTGGACAAGGCCATGAGCGCTTTATATGATATGGGGATACTAAACGACCAGGTTGATCTGGACAGTTTCGAGGCCGACTTTTCGGACCTGGTAGAAAGAGTGTATTTATCCAGCATGGGAGATATCGATACTGACCGCTTGCGCCGGGAGATGATGGAGATTGCCTACCGTTATCAACTGCGCCTGCCCAATTATCTCACCGCTCTCATGAGGGCTTTGATCACCGTGGATGGCGTGGGCAAAAAACTCGATCCCAATTTCAACTTTTCCGAGGTGGCCGGTCCCATCATCAGGGATATGTACCTGGAAAGGATAAAGCCGGAAGGGATTTACCGCAGCCTGCGCAGCAATTATTACCGGGAAATCAAGCCTTTGCTGTCTTTCCCGCGCAATTTAAACCATTTGATAAAGGTGGCCGGCGAGGGAGAACTGGAAGTATCTCACAAGCACGAGCTGAAGAAGAACCTTGAGTCCAAACTCACCCAGCTCTCCAATCGCATCAGCGCCAGCTTGATCATTGCAGGCGGCCTGGTCAGCACCTCTCTGCTGCTCGCAGCAGGAGATTATTCCGTAGCCCATTTAAATACGGTTCTGTTGGCTACCAGCGGCTTTGCCATACTGATGGGATTATACGCCTTCCTTATCTCCGGCCGGCGATACTGAAAAACAACCACAGTTTGGCTTAATGTAGATGAAATATGATTTATCCATATCTCCATCGATAGCTTGATTCAGCGCCATTTATATACTATTATCTTTATAGGAATTATAGAGATAATTTTTCTATATGTGTTTAACAGGGTTATTACTGAAGGTGCTCCCGCTTTGAGTTTTTCCCGGGGAGAAAAGCTATTGGGAATGCAGATGCATAAGCCTTATGGCCACAGTTTTGCAATTAAGGCTTTGATACCGGGCGGGTGGCAGGCTGTTTGCAGGGCGGATATTCGTCGGGAGCATGGATAGTTCAGCTGAAATGGAGGATAAATGAATGCCGATTATAATACCTGATAATTTGCCGGCGGTGGAAGTGCTGCAGAGCGAAAACATATTTGTTATGAGGGAAAGACGGGCTGTTCACCAGGATATCCGGCCTTTAAGAATAGCCATATTAAACCTGATGCCGCAGAAGATCGTTACCGAGACCCAGCTCTTAAGGGTTCTGGCCAATACCCCTTTACAAGTGGAATTTGTTCTGCTGCGCCCTGAAAACCACGAATCCAAAAATACCCCGGAGATACACCTGCAAACCTTCTATACCACTTTTGCAGAGGTAAAAGAGCAAAGATTCGACGGCATGATCATAACCGGGGCCCCGGTGGAGCACCTGGATTTCGCTCAATGGACTTATTGGGAAGAACTCAAGGAGATTATGGAATGGACTAAAACCAATGTTTATTCAACCTTCCACATCTGTGTGGCGGCTCAGGCCGGTTTATATTATCATTACGGCATTAACAAGTATGCCCTGCCGCAGAAAATGTTCGGGGTGTTTGAACACCGGGCCTTAAAACCAAACCGGCCGTTGTTGCGCGGATTTGATGATGTGTTCTATGCTCCTCATTCCCGCCATTCCGAGATACGCAGGCAAGACCTGGAAGGGATTGAAGAGTTGGAGATCCTGGCCGAGTCCGATCAGGCCGGGATTTACCTCCTGGCCAGCCGGGATGGCAGGCAGGTGTTTGTCACCGGTCACGCGGAATACGATCCGCTTACACTAAAGGCGGAATACGAGCGGGACAAAAATAAAGGGCTCCATATCGCATTGCCCCAAAACTACTTCCCGGATGATGATCCGGGCCAGGCACCTCTGGTTAGATGGCGCAGTCACGGGCACCTTCTCTTTTCCAATTGGTTGAATTATCATGTTTATCAGGAAACCCCCTACGACCTGGGCTTGCTTGATAAGTGCCCACCTGGGTCCTGGCACGTTGAATAGCGGAGGGATCCAGCATGGCGGAGATAAAACTATATACTCAATGGCCTATGATGATGTTTAAAGAAGGGGTTAATGAAAGCGGAACCGCCTGGGTGGTTAGGGAAAAACCGCTAACGGTATTTTTGAACCATAACGAGTTTTCCACTATGGTTTGCTCGCCTGGGGCCTATGAAGAGTTGGCGGTCGGTTTTTTGCTCAGTGAGGGTATATTGCACAGCCTTGATGATATCGAAGACATCCGCTGTCGCCAGGAGCAAGGGTTGTTATGGATTGAAACCAAGCACCCGGTAACCATCAGCGACAACTTTCTGCGCCGGCATATGGCCAGTTGTTGCGGGAAAGGGAGGGCCGGGTTGTATTTCATCAATGATGCCCGCCAGTTGGAGGCGGTAAACAGCGATTTACGACTGGAGATGGCAAGAATACTGGAATTAATGAGCCAATTTGAAGAACAAGCTGAATTGTTCCGACTTACCGGGGGAGTACACAGCGTCGCGCTGGCAGGAGACAATGGCCTGGTTGCTCGTTTTGAAGATATCGGGCGCCACAATGCAGTTGATAAGGTTTTGGGCTATGCTATACTAAACCGAATCGATACTGCTGACAAATGTCTGCTGCTAAGCGGTCGTATAGCCTCGGAAATCCTAATCAAAGCGGCTCGAGGCAATGTACCCATTATTGTGTCCCGGTCAGCCCCTACCGAACTGACCCTGGAATTGGCTGAAGAATTGAACATTTGCATTATAGGATTTGCCCGCGGGCAGAATCTGACCATTTACACCCACCCAGAACGGGTGTTATTAGAAAGGCGGGAATAATATGAATAATAGTCAAAAGGATCAACAGATGAAAGAGGAGATCATCAAGAAAAAGCAGGAAAAGGATATATTTATCATCGCGCATTATTACCAACGCGGAGAAATACAGGATGTTGCCGATTTTGTCGGGGATTCATATGCAATGGCCCTGGCCGCCCGCGATTCTCAGAGCAAAAACATACTGGTGGCAGGGGTGGACTTCATGGCTGAAACAGCTGCAATTCTCTGCCCGGATAAGACCATTTTGTCCCCTGAGCCGGCAGCTACCTGTCCGATGGCCAACAGTATAACCGCCGAGCATATTCGCCAGTATCGGGAACTGCATCCCGATACCCTGGTGGTAACCTATGTCAATACACCGGCGGAGGTTAAAGCGGTCAGCGATGTGTGTGTAACCTCATCCAACGCGGAAAAAATCATCCGGGCTCTGCCTAGTGACAAAAACATCTATTTCGTGCCCGATCAGAACCTGGCCAGGAATATTGCCCGGGGGCTGGATCGAGAAATCGAAGCTTTTGATTCATCCTGCCCCATCCATGCGGTGGTAAGCAGAGATGAAATCATAAAGCTCAAAGCCCTTCACCCCGAAGCCCTGGTATTGGTGCACCCGGAGTGCGACCCGGAAGTGGTACATCTGGCTGATTATGCGGGCAGTACCGCAGGCATACTGAAAAAAGTGGTGGAAACCGATGCCAAAGCGTTTATTATCGGCACAGAATCCGGCATCTTTCACGCCATCCGCCAACAGTGCCCGGATAAGCAGCTCATACTCGCTTCTGAGGCACTGCTCTGCCCCAATATGAAAAGCATCACCCTTCACAAAATATTGTATTCTATCGATAATATGGAGACGGTCATAACTGTTCCGCAAGACATAGCCTGCCAGGCGGTGGTAGCCCTGGAAAAAATGATTGAACTGGCATCGTAAGATGGTTTTTGTAAGCGTGTTTTTGCTGGATAACGAGGAGTAACAGCCAGTCAAGGGAGGTTGTGCTTCAGCGACGACCTCCAATTTGCACCTTTAGCAATGTTTATGAAAAGAACATAATGTAACAGAATATCCGGTAAAATGACAGCTTATTCATATAAGCAAAAGTTTAAGGAGCTGCAGTTGTATGCATAAAGAATCCATTCAGATATCAGGCATGAGCTGTGCGGCCTGTGCAGCCAGGATAGAGAAAGGGCTAAAGCAGATTGCTGGCGTAGAATCGGTAAATGTCAATTTGGCCCTGGAAAGAGCCACGGTTGAATATGATGAAAAGCTGGTGGCGAGGGAGCAGATCGACCGGGTGGTGCAGAAGCTGGGATATGAGGTGATCCCGGAAAAGTCCGATGAACAGGTCGATCTAAAAATATCCGGTATGACCTGTGCCGCCTGTGCAGCTCGCATCGAGAAAAAGCTGAACAGCCTTCAAGGGGTAAAGCTGGCCAATGTTAATCTGGCAACCGAACAGGCCCGGGTGCTTTACCAGCCCGGACAGGTCAGAATCAGTGAAATCATCCAGAACATTCAGAATCTGGGGTATAACGCGGAGCGGGTGGAAGACATTGACTACCAGGAGGAAGCCAAAGACAGGGAAATCAGATCGCTGCGCTGGTTGTTCATAACCTCGGCGGTTTTGAGCCTGCCTCTGCTTATGGCCATGGTTTTGAGCCTGATTAAAATCCACAGCCCCCTGGCAGCGTTTTTGCACCATCCCTATTTTCAATTGCTGATCGCCACCCCGGTGCAGTTCGTTATCGGGGCCCGCTTCTATAAACAATCCTATTTGGCCTTAAGGGCCGGCAGTGCCAATATGGACGTATTGGTTGCCATGGGAACCTCGGCAGCCTATTTTTTCAGCCTGTACAATGTGTTCTTTGAGGCGGTTCCTGAAGGCATGATGAAAAGCCTGTACTTCGAGGCCTCGGCTATAATCATCACCCTGGTCCTCCTGGGCAAGTACCTGGAGGCGGTCGCTAAAGGCAGGACTTCTGAGGCCATAAAAAAACTGGCCCAGCTGCAGGCCAAAACCGCCCGGGTAATCAGAGCTGGCCAGGAAATCGATATTCCGGTGGAAGAAGTGGAGCTGGGTGAAATCATAGTTGTCCGGCCGGGAGAAAAAGTGCCGGTGGATGGAATAATAATCGAAGGGACTTCCGCGCTGGACGAGTCCATGCTTACCGGCGAAAGCCTCCCGGTGGATAAACAGGCCGGCGAAATGGTATTCGGTGCGACCCTTAACAAATTCGGGACCTTTAAATTTCAAGCCACCCGTGTAGGCCGGGACACCGCTCTGGCCAGGATCATTAAAATGGTGGAAGATGCTCAGGGTTCCAAAGCCCCTATACAGCAGATCGCTGATCGGGTTGCGGGGGTGTTCGTTCCGGCAGTGCTGACCATAGCCTTGATCACTTTTACGGCCTGGTATTTGTCCGGTGCGGGTATTAATAAATCACTGCTGAGCGCCGTGGCGGTACTGGTTATAGCCTGTCCCTGCGCCTTGGGGCTGGCTACCCCTACCGCGATTATGGTCGGTACAGGCAAAGGGGCGGAAAACGGCATCCTCATAAAAGGCGGGGAACACCTGGAAATGGCCTACAAGCTCAATGCGGTGGTTTTGGATAAAACCGGCACTATAACCAAAGGCAAACCCGAAGTAACCGATATCATATCTCTGGGTGAAGAGCCTCCGGATCGCTTGCTGCTGCTGGCGGCCAGGGCGGAAAAAGGCTCGGAACACCCTCTGGGGGTGACCATTTATGAAAAAGGCCGGGCTGAATATGAACATGTGCCGGATGCAGACAGCTTTGAGGCTGTACCCGGCAAGGGGGTGAAAGCGGTTGTGGACGGGCAGGAAGTCTTGCTGGGAACCCGCAGGCTCATGGCCGATAACAGCATTGATGTAAAACCCATCGAGGCATCCATAAGCAGCCTGGAGGATATGGGCAAAACCGCCATGTTAATGGCCATTAACGGCAGTTTGCAGGCCATCCTCGCAGTAGCTGACACGGTTAAGGAGAGCTCGCGTGAGGCCATACAGGACCTGCAGGATATGGGCATTGAGGTTTACATGATAACCGGCGACAATCGCCGCACCGCTGAGGCCATTGCCAGACAGGTAGGAATCAACAATGTTCTGGCCGAGGTGCTTCCGGAGAACAAAGCCGAAGAGGTACAGAAGCTCAAAGCCGCAGGAAAAACCGTCGCCATGGTAGGAGACGGCATAAATGACGCCCCGGCCCTGGCTACAGCCCATATCGGCATGGCTATGGGCACCGGCACAGATGTGGCCATGGAAGCTGCCGACATCACCCTGATGAGAGGGGATTTGCGCACCATTCCGGCCTCAATCCGGCTTTCCCGGCAGACCATGCGCAAAATCAAGCAAAACCTCTTCTGGGCCTTTATTTATAATATTATCGGCATACCGATCGCTGCCCTGGGGATGTTGAATCCAATCATAGCCGGGGCTGCCATGGCATTCAGTTCGGTTTCTGTGGTGACTAATTCCCTTAGCTTGAAGCGCTATGATCCCAGCCGCAGGGACCGGACCGCAGCAGTGCAGAATTGAAACCGCAACAGGCATTGATTGTGAATTCCCCGGGAGGCACAGGCCAGGGGCTTTAGCTGCTGTGCCCCCAAATTGGACTGAAGGCCTGATCAGAACCCGGACCAACCATGGGAAAGAGACGAAGTGCAGGCAAGTACAGCCCGGGAGCACAGCGCTGTTTTGTTAATGAGCATTTAAGTCGGGGCGGATTAAATTGGCCTTGGGTTTCTTAGCCGTTGACATACATTACTGCCTGTGATTAAATAAATCCATTAAACCTATAAGTTTAGTAGGCAATATAACACTGGAGGTTTATTATGAGTAAAATAGCTCAGAGTCTCACTGATTTGATTGGGAATACCCCTTTGTTGGAATTGAGCAATTACAACCGCCACCACCAGCTGCAGGCCAGGTTGATCGCCAAATTGGAGTATTTTAACCCGGCCGGCAGCGTTAAGGACCGCACCGGTTTCGCCATGATCAAAGACGCTGAAGAAAAGGGATTGATTCGCCCGGGCACCACCATCATCGAACCGACCAGCGGCAATACCGGCATAGCTCTGGCTTTCGTAGCTGCTGCCAGGGGCTATCGCTTGATCCTGACCATGCCCGACACCATGAGCCTGGAGCGCAGAAATCTGCTCAAAGCCCTGGGGGCAGAGGTAGTGCTAACCCCGGGCCTTGAAGGCATGTCAGGGGCCATCAGGAAGGCTGAAGAGCTCGCTCGAGAAATTCCCCATGCGTTTATACCCCAGCAGTTCAACAACCCGGCCAACCCGGCCGTGCACCGCCAGACTACGGCGGTGGAGATCTGGAACGACACTGATGGCTCAGTGGATATCTTCGTAGCCGGGGTTGGCACCGGCGGGACCATTACCGGCGTGGGAGAGGCCTTAAAAGCCAAAAAGGAATCGGTGAAGATCATCGCGGTTGAGCCGCATGACTCTCCAGTGTTGTCGGGCGGGGCCCCTGGAGCGCATAAAATACAGGGGATTGGAGCCGGATTTGTGCCCGAGGTTTTGAACCTGGCGGTTGTAGACGAGGTGTTTAAAGTCAAAAATGAAGAAGCCTTCGAAACTGCCCGGCTTTTGTCCAAAACCGAAGGCCTCCTGGTAGGTATATCGTCCGGTGCAGCTCTTTTTGCCGCCACACAAATAGCCTTAAGGCCAAAGAACGCTGGAAAAACCATTGTAGTCTTGCTCCCCGATACAGGGGAAAGATACCTTTCAACGGAGCTGTTTCAAGAAGTATGGAAGTGAGACCGCCATAGCCTGATCAAATGCCTCATTGAAGGCTTGGTTGTTTCAAGCAGAATAGAAGTTTGACCGCCTGCCGGGTATAAGCGTTGGGCCGCTTTGATAACCTGGTTCATAGGCTGTGAAGCGAACTATGCTGACCCGGTTTATTATTTGACAAATCACTAGTAAAACTATAGGATAAATGATATTTTGAATTCAGTACATATACAGTTTGTTTCCCTGGTGGTCGGGTTTTAATGACCCGGTTAAGCAATAAACCCCTCTTGATGGGCAAGATATGATTGCTGAAAGATTGGCGAGGTGCCTGTAAAGAGATGGGGTTAGGAAAAGAGGAAGGCCATGAAACTATCTACCAAAGGAAGATATGGATTAAGAGCTATGCTGGAAATAGCCCTGCAGCAGGCTAAGGGTCCGGTTCCCATCCATGTTATCGCAGAACACCAGAATCTATCCAACCGCTATTTGGAACAGTTGCTCATTCCCTTGAAACAAAACGGGTTGGTAAAGAGTGTGCGCGGTTCGCAGGGCGGGTATGTTCTGGGCCGTGAAGCTGATAAGATCACCGTGGGGGATATTATCAGAGCCCTGGAAGGCCCTATATCCCCGGTCGATTGTGTAAATGAACTCAACCCCGATGAATGTGAACGGGCCGAATTCTGTGTAACCCGCCGCATTTGGTTCATGCTGCGGGACAGCATGAACCAGCTGCTGGATTCCTACTCACTGGAAGACCTGAAAAAAGAGGCATTAGATGCGGCACAGGGAAAAATGCAGGCTGAATGATATGCAATTCAAAAAAGGAGGTAATAGGGGTGAAATCCGTATATATGGACCACAGCGCCACCACCCCGGTTGATGCCAGGGTATTCGAGGCCATGATACCTTATCTTACCAGCGAATTTGGCAATCCTTCCAGCATCCACAGTAAAGGGCAAAAGGCGCGCCAAGCTGTGGAAACCGGGCGAGAACAGATAGCCGCCTTGATAAACGCCGACCCGAGAGAGATCATCTTCACCAGCGGTGGGACCGAGGCCGACAATCAGGCCATCATCACCTATGCCCTGAATAACAGCCAAAAGGGCAAGCATTTGATCACCTCGGCCATTGAACACCATGCTGTACTGGACAGCTTTCATTACCTGCAAGGCCTGGGATTTGATGTAACCTTCCTGCCGGTGAATGCTCAGGGGATGGTGGAAGCCGAGACTCTGGCCAAGGCAATCCGCCCCGACACCATACTGGTATCGGTAATGCATGCCAACAATGAGATCGGCACCATTCAACCTATCGAAGAATTGGCCGCTATCAGCCATGAAGCAGGCGCGGTCTTTCATACCGATGCAGTGCAGACCATCGGCAAAATACCCATAGATGTCAGGAAAATGGGTATCGATATGCTCTCCGCATCCAGCCACAAACTGCATGGGCCCAAAGGGATAGGCTGTCTTTATGTGAAAAAAGGGGTTCGCATCAAGAACCTGTTCCACGGCGGGGGACAAGAATCAAGACTCAGGGCCGGTACCGAAAACGTCCCGGGGATTGTCGGTTTCGGCAAAGCCGCTGAAATTGCCGGCCAGGAGATGCACAAACGCGCCGAGCATCTTAACCGGCTGGGCCAACGCCTGCGTGAAGGCATTGTCAATTCCATCCCTAACACCATCGTTACCGGGCATCCGGAGATGCGGGTTCCGGGCAGTGTAAGCGTTTGTTTCGAGTTCGTTGAGGGTGAGTCGATTTTGTTAATGCTGGACAGCTATGGAATAATGGCTTCCAGCGGTTCGGCCTGCACCTCCGGTGCATTGGAGCCATCCCATGTATTGCTGGCCATCGGACTGCCCCATGAGATTGCTCACGGTTCATTGCGCTTGACCCTGGGCAAGGATAATACCCAGGAAGATGTAGATTATGTACTGGAGGTTTTGCCCCGTATCATCGCCAATTTGCGCCATATGTCGCCGTTGGCCGGCAGAGGAGGCAGCCAGTGATGTATTCCAAAAAGGTGATGGATCATTTTATGAACCCCCGCAATATAGGCGAATTACCCGATGCCAATGGCTGTGGTGAGGTAGGCAACCCGGTTTGCGGGGATATTATGCGCATCGAGATCAAGGTGGAAGATGATATTATTCAGGATATCAAGTTCAAAACCTTCGGCTGCGCAGCGGCTATTGCCACCAGCAGCATGGTCACCGAACTGGTCAAGGGTAAAACCCTGGCCGAAGCCCAGCAGATTACTAACCGCACTGTTGCTGAAGCCCTGGATGGCCTGCCCCCGATCAAAATGCATTGTTCCAATCTGGCCGCAGATGCCCTGCATGAGGCCATTAAGGATTACATTAAAAAGCACCGGCCTTAAAACCGAACCGTAGCAGGGCTGAAAAGTTATTCTTATAAGGGGGAATATGATGGCAGACAATAAATATCGTTTCGATACCATACAGCTGCATGGCGGGCAGACTGCAGACCCTGTCACCGGTGCAAGGGCCGTGCCTATCTACCAGACTACCTCTTATGTGTTTCGGGATGTAGAACATGCCCGGCGTTTATTCGCCCTGGAGGAACCCGGCAATATATATACTCGTATTATGAATCCCACAACAGATGTTTTTGAACAGCGCATGGCCTTGCTGGAGGGCGGGATTGGGGCCCTGGCGGTAGCCTCTGGCTCTGCCGCCATTACCTATGCGATTTTGAACCTGGCCGCCTCAGGGGATGAAATAGTAGCAGCCAGCACGCTATATGGCGGGACTTATAATTTGATGGCCTATACCCTGCCTCGCCTGGGAATTAAAACCGTGTTTGTTGATCCTGATGATCCGGACAATTTCCGCCAGGCCATCAGCCAGCGGACCAAAGCGCTTTATATCGAGAGTATCGGCAATCCCAGCATCAACATAATCGATATAGAAGCAGTGGCTGAAATCGCTCACCAGAATGGGCTGCCGCTGATTGTGGATAATACGTTTGCCACCCCTTATTTGCTGCGCCCGTTTGAATATGGGGCCGATATTGTGGTGCATTCCGCCACTAAGTTCATCGGAGGCCACGGTACCTCGATCGGAGGTGTGATAATAGACTCAGGCAAATTTGACTGGTCAGCCCACAGCAGCAAATATCCCGGTCTTACTGAGCCTGACCCAAGCTATCACGGTTTGTGTTATGCCAGCGATGCCGGGCCGGCCGCTTATATCACCCGGGCCAGGGTACAGCTGCTGCGTGATACCGGAGCAGCTATAAGCCCCTTTAATGCCTTTTTATTGCTGCAAGGCCTGGAGACCTTATCCTTAAGGGTAGAGCGCCATGTGCAAAATGCTGTTGAAGTCGCCTCCTGGCTGCAAACCCATCCCCGTGTCAGCTGGGTCAACTACCCGGGTCTTAAAGGAAACAAATATTATGAACTGGCCCACAAATACCTGCCCAAAGGCAGCGGTTCCATATTCACCTTCGGCATCAAGGGCGGCATTGAAGCCGGCAAGAGGTTTATAAATAGCCTCAGATTGTTTTCCCATCTGGCCAATGTGGCTGACGCCAAGTCTTTGGTGATACACCCGGCCAGTACCACCCATGCCCAGCTCACCGAAGCGGAACAGATTCAGGCCGGGGTCACCCCGGATATGATACGCCTTTCAATTGGGCTTGAGGATGTAAGGGATTTGATCGAGGATTTGCAGCAGGCTTTGGAATCAGCCGTATAGTCCAAACTTGAAGCAAAGGTGGCAAGATCTGTCATTGGATAAAGTTTTGCACTGCACTGGTAAATTAAGCAAAATGCCTAAGTCTTGCGTTGTCGGCTGTTCTGGGTTATAATAAAATTGCAATGGCGGAGAAGTAGAAGCATACTATCTTAAAGTCATTGGTTTAGTACCTCAGTTGTTGATCCCGTCGCTTATCGTTGTGTAGAGTCGGATAAAACTAATAACTCGCTTAGGTTTGGAGAGAAATTCATTAACCCTTGTTTTTTGGTTTCGGAAAGACTTGTTGGTTTAAACGTTTGGCCCAGTGTTTCGAAACTTCTCCGCCATAGCGCTAAGATGATTATTATAAGCCCTCAGCGAGTGAGGGCTTTCAACATTTTCTGATAATGAGGTTTAACCCGCTGATATAGTATTCAATACCTTCCGGCTCAAGTGCTGTAACCATCATACCCCGGGCACAATGCCTGACTATCGGGGCTTTGCAGCAGGTAAGCGGAATCCTTCTTTACGAATCAATGAATCACCTGTCCCTGCATGAAACACTCCATCAGATAATCGGCCAGAACGGGGTCGATAATGCCCTTACCGGTGGCTATCACCTGTTCGGGATAATCGAAATACTCGCGGATGGTTTCCGGGGGCACGATAAACCAGCGACCGGTCGGGGCATAGCCCGGTGTTATGGGTGGCCGGGGGCTGCTTTGCTCATCGACTACTTCAAACAGCACCACCCCCAAACTCCAGGTTCGCTGGCAGGTGGGGCAGGGCTCATAACTGCCCAGTACTCCTTGGATATCATAGTCATCGGCAGAGGTAGCTTCAAATACTGAGGTTCTTCCGGTGAATTCACCGCACCAGAAGCAGATTTCTGGGCATTGCACCATACGCACTTTTCAAAACCCCCTTATAGTGTTTGAGGTCAGACCTGGCCTTTTAACCAATCGATACCGGGATTACAAGGTTTTACTTAGGCTTCCCCAGGACTTGCCGAAATATTAAAGATTGCCATAAAGAAGCAGGTAACCAAACGGTTCCCTGCTTTCCTGGAGTCGATGCGGTGTATGCCCGGGGTACTATGATTTCATGTGGTTGACAAGGTGCTGTCGTATCTGCTGGGGGGTTAAGCCGGCAAGGCTTTCTATTTCAGCAATTGAAGCATGATTTATGCCCTTTTTAAAGCCCGCCCGGTTGGCTTGATGAGAGGTTTGCAATTTATGGGTTTTTCTCACCTGACTGGCGAGCTGCTGGCAGATTTCCAGCCGGGATTTATACCTTTCATTGAACAGTCGGGTTAAAGCATCATAGCGAGTGGATTTATTATTCATCATGGCCGCACTCCATTTCTATTTTCAGGTAAGGGGCTTTGCGGTGAGGGCCGTAGTCTTCGGCTTCAATTCCGATAACGCCGTTCAGGAATTCGGGTCCGATGAGCATAAAGCCGTGATTGGGGCATTCCCAATAATCCTGAACATAATCCTTCACATCTATGCACAGAGCACCCAATACCCCTCCCGGAACCATGATTTTCCAGTGTTCCCTGGCCATTTTGGGGCCGTCATTCCAGGTTACGGTCTTCTCCGACCAGTCAGTCAAAATCGGGTGCATGGTGATTGGAGCCCCTTTATCGGGCAGCTCATTGGTGCACAGGGTAATAACCAATTCGGCTTTAGTGATAGTGCAATTGTCCGGGATTTTATGGAGTTTGAACTCCATCAGGGTGCGAAAGATATTTTCGGGCAGGCCATAACGCCCCAGATATAAGGCATCATAATCATTGAAATTGCGGTCCGGGTAATACTTGCTTATAAATGCTCCCTGTTTAAGGGGTATGGTGAGATGCTTGAAACCCTCCTCGTCATCACAGCCGGGCTTATATTCCCTTTTATCATATCCCTTATCCACCTCTTCATCTGCGTCAGCGAAGAAACGGCGATGCTTTCTTTCACCGGCCAGGATATTCTCTTTAAGCAATTCCTTAAGGTCCTGGTTAGGGATTTTGTCAACCAGATCTTTATATAATTCCAGGCTTTTTATTTTGTGTTTTTTAGCCACCTTAATCAGGGTTTTGAATCTGTCCGAGTTCAAGTATATTCACTCCTCATGTTTTTTTACCAGTATACGGATTGAATACCCGATATGTTACCTGCCGGGAAAGTTTGACAGGTACAGGCACTACCTTAAAGGCCGTTCCATAATATGGTATAGCCGATGTGGCTAAATACACCAGAGGAGGTCGGATGGATGCCGAAAAAGAACCATCGCCGCGCAAGGATGGCCAAAAAAAGCCATAGACGCCCGGAGCACAAAAAGTCCAAATGGTACTTCGAACCTGAGGATAAGCAACACAGGTGGTGTTTTGTTGACCATGAGGATGACAGAAACCACGATTGGTGGGATGATTGCAGGGAAGACAGAAAGCATAAATGGTGGGATGAGTGCAAAGATGACAAAAAGCCCAAATGGTGGGATGAATGCAAAGATGACAAAAAGCCCACATGGTGGGATGAATGCGAGGACGATAAGAAGCACCAGTGGTGGGATGAATCTGATGAGGATAAAAAGCCCACATGGTGGGATGATGACAAAAAAGACCGGGATCGTAAAAGAGACCGCGACAAAAAGGACGATATGATGCCAAAAAGGCATTTTGACGATTTTGACGACATGATGCCCAAAAAGCACCATAGGTTTGACGATGATTTTTGCCGGGATGATGATAAAAAAGACTTCTGTGATTTGGTGGAGGGAGCTATTGCCGATGAAATCGGGGCAGTTTCCATGTATGCGGCCATGGCCGACATGGTGGATGATCCGGTCTTAAGAGCCCTGATTCTTAACATTGCTGGAGACGAATATGGTCATGCCAAGTTCTGGCTGGCGGTTCTGGCATTGTGTGACTGCTGATCTATAGCATCAAAGCCCGCCTCTTCGGCGGGTTTTCCATTTCTATAGATGCTGCAGGTTTATGGCTTTAGCAGCATTCGTCACTATATTCTTTGACAATGTATATCGGCCTTCGTTTAGCTTCCATATAGGTCCTGGACACATATTGCCCTACAATGCCGGTGCAAAAGAGCTGAATCCCGGTAATAAACAACAGTATGCAGACCAGAAAAGGCCAGCCGTAAAGCGAACCACCCCAGATCAAGTATTTGGCAGCCATGGCCAGAATGATAAGCAACGAGCACAGGAAGAACACCAAACCGATAATAGAGGACAAGGCCAGGGGGGTGGTGGAGAAGGCCATAATTCCGTCCAGCGAATAAACATAGAGCTTCCAAAAAGACCATTTGGTCTTGCCGGCGGCTCTTTGCCGGTTGTCGTATTCTATCCATTTGGTTTTAAATCCTACCCAGGCGAAAATCCCTTTGGAAAAACGATTGTACTCGCAGATCTGGAGAATTGAATCAACCATCTGCCGGTTCATCAGCCTGAAATCGCGGGCCCCATCTACCAATTCTATATTTGCCAGGGCATTGATGAGGCGATAATACTGCCGGGCCAAAAACGACCTGAGCAGGGGCTCACCCTTGCGGTTGGTCCTTCTGGCAGCAACACAGTCGCAGCCTTCATTTGTCAGGATGCGGTACATATCCTTGATCAGCATGGGTGGGTCCTGCAGGTCAGCATCGATTATGGCCACATAATCGCCTTTGGCATTTTTCAAACCCGCATAAATAGCCGATTCTTTACCAAAATTGCGGGAAAAAGAAATGTATTTTACCCGTCCGTCCCGGCCCTGCAGGTCTTTTATCACAGCGAGGGTGCCATCCTCTGACCCGTCATCGATAAAAACGAACTCAAAGGCTGCGAAGGGCATATCCAGGGCCAGTTTGGCCAGCTCAGCATAGAAGTAGGGCAATACCTCCTGTTCATTATAACAGGGTATTACAATCGATATTTTCTTCACTGCAGCACTTCTCCCTGCCTTTTGTTGTGAAACACGACGTACCTGGCAAAAAGGTAATTAAATATTATGACCGCTATATTGGCAGCTATCTTGGTGAAGACATCATTGCAAGCAAACACATCGATAAAAACAAACATTATTGCCATATCCAGCCCACCCGACAACAAGCGGCCGCCAAAAAAAGCCAGGCATTGCTCAAAAACAGGCAGCCATCCGCGGGTTTTGCATCTGAACACAAAGCAATGATTGGTTGCATAGGCAAATGACACCGAAATAATCCAGGCTAAAAGGTTAGCCGCCAGATAAGGTAAGCCCGCCAATTGGGTAAGGCCATAATAAGCCCCTATATTGGTCAGTGTAGTGAGTGCACCAAACCCCAGGTATAAAACCAGGCTCTGATATCTGCTGTGCCTGGCCCAACCGTCGTATATCCATATACCTTGCCGGTCAAAACCCAATTATGATCAATCCCATTCTGCCTGATTCTCAACCCCGAGTTTATTATTGCCAAAAATGGATAAACTATGCACAACTGCGCAGCGTTTGAGGCCTGCGCAGCGGTTTGAACCCTTTTCCGATTTAACGGCTGATGAAAGTGGATGTGGTATGAGATGAGAAAACATCGTTTGTCACATTACCTGCCGGTCATAGCGGGAGTCCTTGCCGTGCTCATCATCGCCCTGGTGCTCTATCAGCCTCCTCAACCCGGAGTGGCTGATCAGGGCGATTTTGATCGCGTCATGAATGTTTCAGGCCTGGAACTCAAAGCGGAGCAAATCGATGACCCCGGATTTGAACGGTTCATGCATTACCCGGTGTTCGAATACCAGATTTCCGACAGCAGCAGATTAAGCCTTTTCAGGCGCTTGAGTGCCACCAGCATCGCTTATGTAATCACCTTGATAAACACTGTCTGCCGGCTGCTGGGACAGGATACTTTCAAAACCCTATACCTGGCCACTGTTTACGCGGTGCTGTACATATATGCCTTCTGGCTGATATTCGCCTCTCTTAACCTAAGAGACCGTTTAAAACTGGGTATGTTTATCCTCATTAGCTGTTTTGTTTTTTTGGATGGCAATTATCTGGTATGGTTCAACAGCTTGTACGGCGAACCCATGATGATAACCGCCCTGGCCTTGTATAGCGCCGCCTGGGTAAAGTACCTCTATCATCGCCAGGTGACAAAGTCCCGGCATAAGGTATTCTCATCCATTGTGCTCATTTTCGCGGCGGCATTTCTGTTTCTGGGATCCAAGCTGCAGGTTATATCCGCCCTGCCCGTGATTCTTGTCATGATAATCCATCTCTGGCGGGAAAACCGGGGGCTGCTCAAACCCCATCAGATGTGGATAATGGGGGTTTTGAGCTTTATCATAATAATTTATCCGCTCAGTTACGCCTATGCCAACAAATCAATCAGTGAGTATACCCGTTACAATGCGCTGTTTTACGGGATATTGAAGGATTCCCCCAACCCTGCTCAGGACCTGCTTGACCTGGGCTTGAACCCCGACCTGGCGGTCGACGCCGGGAAACACGCTTTTTTGCCTGAAGAAGAGTATGCCAAATATGTGCCCCTCAGCGAGACCACCCGAAAGGAATTCTACAGCAAAATCAGCAATTTTGATCTGGTTTGGTTTTATATTACCCATCCGCAGAGGTTTATTAGCGGCATGGAATACACGGCCCGTCATGCCTTTACCACCTCAACCACTCTGGGCAAATACCAAAAGAAGGACTTAGAGCAGCCGGTGAGCGAGTTTGAGCGCTTCACCTATTGGTCTTCTTTAAGGGAACAGTATATGCCGCGAAACCTGGAGTTTTTGGTCCTGGCTTATTCTGCAGTACTGGGGCTATCCCTGCTGGCTTATAAAAAGTGGCGGCAGTCTAAAGAAATCGTGTCACTTTTAAAGCTGTTTTGGGCAGTGATTATCATAGGCCTTTTGCAGTTTCCCATGCCTCTCATGGGGAACGGTCAGGCCGATACTGCCAAGCAGTTATTCCTGTTCAGTTTCACCTATGATTTGATGGTTGTGGTTTTATGCTGCTGGCTGTTAAGCTGCAGCCTGGATTTCTGCCGCTGCCCCGGGTCGGTTTATTATAATATTCACAAGGGGAAAGATGGCAAAACTGCACCACTGACAACACCCAGAGAAACGTAAATTCTTACTGTTCTTCCGATACTTGCTGGAAATATGGTATAGTGACAGCAACAATTAATATAATCAGCCATTTTCCCTAAAAAAGTATTTTGGTAAATGGTGATTGACAATCAAGAGGAGGTGTTGTTATGCCCCTAGTTGTGGTCTGTTACAAATGGGTGCTCGATGAAGCGGACATCCGTATCAATGCGGACTTGTCCATTGACCTGAGTAAAGCCAAGGGGAAAATCAGCGACTATGACAAGAATGCCATCGAAGCAGCAGTTCAAGCAGCAGCTGCTCTAAATGGCAAGGTTGCAGGCCTTACCTTCGGCACTGCAGATGCCAAACCATCGCTCAAAGACGCATTGTCCAGGGGAATGGATGAGGCCTGGTATATCAATGAACCACAAGCCAGCCAGGCAGATGGGGCCGGTACAGCCCGGGTTCTGGCGGCTGCCATAAAAAAGATGGCTGATGTAAGCCTGATCATCTGTGCGGAGGGTGCCAGCGACACCTATGCCAGGCAGACCGGGCCTCGCATCGGTGCTTTGTTGGACCTGCCGGTGGTGACCTCGGTGGGCAAATTGGAGATCAGCGGAAACACCTTGATCGCCACACGCGTGCTAGATGACTGCCTGCAAAAGGTAAAGGTGGAACTGCCCGCAGTGGTAGCGGTCCTGCCGGAAATCACCTCCGCACCCATACCCGGTCTTAAGGCGGTTTTGGCCGCAGGCAAAAAACCGGTTACCGAGTTGAAGGCTCAGGACCTGGGGGTTGATTTGACGCCTAAATCCCGGGTGACCGAAATCAAAGGGTATATGATGGACCGCAAAAACATCATCTTCAACGAGGGCGAGACTGCCGAGAGAGTCAATAATCTGGTAGCTGCGCTGAGGAAGGAAGGTGTGGTCTAATGGCGGGTATTTACATATTCAGTGATAGAGCCGACATTGCTGCGGAAATAGTGGGGTTTGCCAGAGCGGCGGGTAAAGAGGCCTTTGTAATGGCTCTGGGTGAAGAAGCGGCTCAAGCGCTTACAAACGCTGGAGCGGATAAGATTTATGCCATCGATGGCGATAGCGAGCTGATCGAAAGCTATGCCAAAGACATAGCCGAGTTTTTGATTAAAGCCGGGGCGGAACTGTTTGCGGTAGGGGCTACCCCCAGAGGCCGGGATCTAGCCGCCCGGGTAGCGGGATACCTTGATTGCGCCATGGCAAGCGATGTGGTTTCCGTAGAATATCATGACAACCAATTGACCTGTGTGAGGATGCTGTACGGGGGGGCCGTGCAGGAAAAACAGGTTTTATCCGGCCTCAGTGTTGTCACCATTCCAGCCGGGAAATTCGAGCCGGCTCAGGGCGAGTCCACCATAGAGGCCTTGAAACTGAAAGCCGATACCCGGGTGAGTATAGTGGAAACAGCTCCTATCGTTAAAGAAGGGGTGGATCTCAGCAAGGCCGAAAAAGTAGTATGTGTGGGTATGGCCCTGGACAAAGAGGAAGATCTTCAGATTGCCCGGGACCTGGCTGCAGTTTTGGGAGCGGAGCTGGGCTGCACCAGGAGCATAGCCGAGGAAAGGCACTGGCTGCCAGTGGAGAGCTACATCGGAATATCAGGAGCGGTTATAAAGCCCAGGCTGTATATTTCCATGGGGGTATCCGGCCAGATTCAGCATGTTTACGGCATTCGCGACGCTAACCTGATTGTGGCTATCGATATCAATGAGAAGGCTCCGATATTCAAGGCTGCCGATTACGGAATCGTAGGAGACCTTTACGAAGTGGTTCCGCTCCTGACCGAAGCATTGAAGAAATAACGGTTTTTTGGGCCTCACTGCCGGTCTGTAATGATATGAGCCAAAGGCAGCTTAATGGTGGTATAAGGGAGGGGTTAGTTCTTGAGCAATGAAGATAAATTTGATGTGATAATAGTCGGGGCTGGACCGGCCGGTAGCGCCTGTGCCTATACCCTGGCCAAAGCAGGCAAGAATGTTCTGGTCATTGAAAGAGGAGATACCCCGGGGTGTAAAAATGTGACCGGAGGGCGCCTGTACACCTATGCCCTGGAGATGTTGGAGCAAGGACTATTTGAAGAAGCAGCCCTGGAAAGACGGGTAACCCATGAGGAGATCATGATCATCAGCGGGGATAGGGCGGTTACCATCGACTTTAACCAACCTGGTTTTAATCCAGATAGCGGCGCACCCATGTCCTTTACCGTGCTAAGGGCGGTTTTTGATGAGTGGCTGGCGGCCAAAGCGGAAGAGATGGGGGCTATAGTGGCCTGTGGGATCAAAGTCGACCAGCTCATCGAACAGAATGGAAAAATCGTCGGGGTTATAGCCGGGGAAGATGAAATGTATGCCGACATAGTCATTGCAGCGGATGGGGTTAATTCCTTTATGGCGCAGCAGGCCGGCCTGATACAGGATATAGTAGCTAAAACCGTGGGAGTAGGGGTCAAAGAGGTAATCGAACTGCCGGCCAAAACCATTGAAGAGCGCTTCAACCTTAAAGCAGGCGAAGGAGCCGCCCGGATGATACTGGGCTGCACGGAAGGCATACACGGTGGCGGCTTTCTGTATACCAATAAGGACAGCATATCGCTGGGCTGTGTCTTCATGCCCGGGGAAGCAGCGCAGCACAAGAAATCAGTACACGAAATATTCCAGGATCTAAAGCTGCATCCCGCTATATTACCATTGATCGACGGAGGGGAGACTGTAGAGTATTCAGCCCATCTGGTGAGTGAAGCCGGATATAGAGGTATTCACCCCAGGCTGTACCGGGAAGGTTTCTTGATGATAGGGGATGCTGCCGGTTTTGTAATCAACACCGGGTATTCCATCAGGGGAATCGATCTGGCTATAGTGAGCGGAATTGCCGCAGCCCGTGCGGTTATAGCTCATGGTGATAATTTAGCTGCAGTCGGGCCAAATTATATGCAGGAACTGATTCATTTAAAGCTCATACCGACCATGAAAGCGGCGGATGGGTATTTCGACATCCTGGAGACCCCGTGGATATACGACAAACTGCCCAACCTGGCCAATGATGTGTTTAATAACCTGTTTACGGTCAACGGAGAGGTACCGCAAAGGATGAAGGATACAGTGATGGGGGCTATCAAAGCCAATGGCCTGTCGCTGTGGCAATTGCTTAAATTGGGCATAAAGGGGGTTAAATCACTATGAGCATAGAGCGCCTTACACCACCGGAACTCTTGAGCAAAAACAAATTCAACGTGGACGAAGAAGAGCCTCATATCATAATCGACAAAGCCATCTGTGCCAGGTGCGTGGAAAAACCCTGCCTTTATGTATGCCCGGCGGTCCTCTACAAGCTGGACAAGAACGGGGAGATGAGCTTTGATTATGCAGGCTGTCTGGAGTGCGGTACCTGCAGGGTGATGTGCAAGAACAAAGGGATTGTCAAATGGGTCTATCCCCGGGGAACTTTCGGGGTTATTTACCGGCAGGGCTAACCCTGCCTGTAAGTACAGGCCAGTAGATACAGGGAAGACTATTCATCACCCAGGGTTTAAGACCATAAAAATAGGGCTATTTAGCCCTATTTTGCTGTAATAATAGGAGTCGAGACTATCATTCAGCCACTTCCGGCACAATCATTTCTGTTATCTGGCCAACGAGGCTAGCGGATGCGTCTATGCCGTAAATATCAGCGTAAGCGGTCTTCTATGTAACTGAGGATCGTTTATTGTGCTGCTATTAATCCGCTATTTAGGTTGGTATTTGGCTACACCATAAGCAACTGAAGTTAAAATAAAAAGCCACAAATCCTGGAACAGCTAAATTGTAAGGATAAGTTTCTCCACTAAAGGCAATATAAGCGGGAAATCCAATAATTAATAATTGCAATGCAAAAGCCGTCCAAAATTTTTCCCATTTAATTGTCCAACTGCCAACTAACCGCTTTTGCTGTATCACATTATTAACTGAATAACATACAGGAATTAACATTATAAATAATCCCTTTAATCCGCGAGGACCGCCTAAAGTGAAACATAAATAAACAATGCCTATTGTGAATAGAATAGCCATTATTATTCGCAATTAATTACGCTCCTGATTCTTATTGCTTCTATATACAGAATACTAAGACCATGTCGATTAGTTCCAAGTTAGATTTACGTTTGAGTAATCTACTCCCTGACCGTCGGCTCCACCGTTATCAAAGTCATTTAAGTCCAATGACACTAATAGTGGCAAATAACTTATTCGACGCCTCAACTTGTCTTTTTATTTTGCCATGGGCAGTTGGAAATCCTGCCCAGTAATGACTATCGATAACTTCATACAGATGATAATTGATTGAGGTGACAACAAACTGTCATTGCTTAAGGTAATACTGGAGGTAAATATACGGTAAGGGGCGTCAGGAAATGGCTCATGAAGTTGAATCATGTTCTATGTAAGGGAGGTCCCCTGGCACGGTTTAGGGGTTAAGGTTGAGGAAGCCCCGGATAGTGCTGCTGCGTTGAAACACGCGGAATTGGATTGGACAGTGCTGCGGAGGCCGGTGCAAGTCAATGGTAAAGACATAGAAGGTTACTTCGCCAATGTCCGCAATTGTGACGGTAAGGTTCTGGGCATTGTGGGCAAAGACTACCAGATAGTGCAGAACCGGGAAGCTTTCGCTTTTACTGATATGCTGCTGGGTCAGCAGGGTATCCGGTATGAATCAGCGGGGAGCTTGCAGGGCGGGAAAAGGGTCTGGATGCTGGCCCGCATGAATAGCTGTGAGATTCTGGGCGATGAGGTCGTTCCCTACCTGCTCTTTACCAACGGCCATGATGGCCGCCACGCGGTCAGGGCGGCGGTTACCCCGGTAAGGGTAGTGTGCCAGAATACCCTCAATCTTGCTCTGCGCAAAGCCCAACGCTCCTGGGCTACTATTCATATCGGGCGGCTGGAAGACAAGCTGAAGGAAGCGGCTATCACTCTGCGGCTGACGGGGCGGTATATGTCTGAACTCAGTCAGACAGCTAAGACCCTGGCTGGGATCAAAGTAAATGATAAGCGAGTTCAGGAGTTGATCGAAATGGTATTGCCGCTGCCCAATGACCAGCGCCGTCACAACAGGATATATGAGCTGAGGCAGGAATTGCTCACTCGTTATCATTATGCTCCCGATTTGGAGAGATTCCGGGGAACCGGCTGGGGATTTGTAAGCGCGGTCAGCGATCTGATAGGACACAGCAAACCAAAACGGGAAACGTCCTCCTTCAGAGAAAACAGGTTTGCCAGGGTAACGGGTGGAACCGCAGAATTGGATCGGGCGGTTAAACTTCTGGCAGGATAGGTTTTGGTAGCCATCGCTCTTAAAGCCTGGACCTTGAATATGGCCTAATATCGTCTTTAATTGCTCAAAGCCATGCTTTTACTTATAAGCCTTACACTCCTGGCTTCAGCAATTTTCAATACAAACCCTTAATTACTATATTGATTTCTATGACTGCGGACGGTATAATATCAATTGCGGCACGAATGGGCCATTAGCTCAACTAGGCAGAGCAGCTGACTCTTAATCAGAAGGTTGAAGGTTCGATTCCTTCATGGCCCACCATAGAAAAGCAAGTAACCGCGCGGGTTTGCGCGGTTTTGATTTTTCTGTTTTATTGCCGCTGTTTAGGGTTTGACCGCAATTTTACCACAATTGTAATGATTTAAGCGGAAATTGCTTTCCACTGCCTTACAGCCCGGCCACATTCCCGCAACAACTTCGGTACCAGACAGCACAGGTATTTAAAGAACCGCCTCATTATGCGTTTTGCTGCGTCCTAACGGCCAGGTGTGAAACCGTGATAAGGGAAGATATGGATTAATTAGTGCTCAAGTTTAAATAGCGTAATGTCGCATGTTCCCTGCATGATTGTGGTTTCACTGGGGCAAAATAGTAATCATACGGCAGGTATGATATTCTGTATATAATAACACAGCGAGGAGGGCTGGATGTTATGATGAGAAAACTGGTTTATTTCGGCCTGGGAGCCTTGAGCCTGACCAGGGAAAAAGCCGAAAAAATAATGAATGAAATGATAGAAAAGGGCGAAATCAATAAAGAGGAAGCCAAGCAATTTATTGACGATGCCATCAAAAAGGGAGCCGAGGAGAAGGAAGAACTGCGTAAAATGATACGGCAGGAGTATGAGGAGCTAAAAAACCAGCTCAGCTTTGTGACCAAAAAGGACCTCGAAGCCCTGGAAGCCAGGATCAAAGCCCTGGAAGACAAGCTGCAAACCCCTAATCCCTAGATATCAGTATCTGCCGGGCATAGCCCGGCATTCGTATTTATGGAGGTTTAAAGCGGTTGAAGACTATTCCTTTGTCATATCTGAAACGGCTGCCCCGGTATCGCGAGGTGGCCAATGTTTTGGTCAAAAACGGGTTCGGCTTTGTGCTTAGCAGCGTCGGCAGCCGACACCCCTGGCTGTTGCTGTACAGGCATCGCCAGGGGCTTAATCTGACGGATTCGCTGCCCAAACGGCTGCGCCAGTGCTGTGAAGAGCTGGGGCCCACTTTTGTAAAACTGGGGCAGTTGTTGAGCACCCGGGCTGATCTGTTAAGCCGGGAATACATAGATGAACTGGAAAAACTGCAGGATAATGTGCCTCCTATCCCCATTGAAACCGTAACAGCGGTTTTGGCCCGGGATGGCCTGGATTGCCGGGCGGTATTCTCTGCTTTTGAACCCCTGCCCATAGCAGCCGGTTCTATCGGACAGGTACATAAGGCCGCTCTTATCGATGGAACACAGGTGATTGTCAAGGTAAAGCGCCCGGGCATTGACCGGCAGGTAGCCATCGATCTGGCTATTATAATGGATCTGGCCAGCTATGCGGAAAAGCATCATCGTTGGGCCAAACACTACCGCATCAGTGAACTGATTGAGGAATTGGCCACCGCGCTCTGCAATGAGCTGGATTTCCGCAAAGAGGCTCAGAACGTGCAGCGGTTTAAACAGAATTTCGCCTCCAATCCCCACGTTATCATCCCCGGGGTATTCTGGCAGTACAGCACCGAAAACGTTCTGGTGATGGAGTATGTACCCGGGATAAAAATCTCTGATATCACTGCCATTCAGGCCGGCAACTATGATGTGGGCAGAATCGTGAATCACCTGGCGGATTGCCTGTTCCAGCAGATTTACCTGGACGGGCTGTTTCATGCCGACCCGCACCCCGGCAATATTGCCATTGCTGAAGACGAAGCCATCATACTTTATGATTTCGGCCAGGTGGGTTTTGTCGACCAGCAGACCCGGGACAAATATATAGACCTGGTAATCGGCATGATGCGGTATGATACCGCCGGGGTTACCCGGGCCCTGCTGAATATTGCCATTGATGATCACCCGGTATGCCTGAACGATCTGCGTCGTGATGTGGCCCGCCTGGCACAGAAGTATTACGGGGTGCCGTTTTCCAGCATAAATCTGGGTGAAGCTTTCCGCGAAATTGTGGATCTTGCTTATAAACATAAGTTGCGCATGCCCCCGGAACTAACCCTGATGGTAAAAATGCTGCTTACCATGGAAAGCCTGCTCATGATGCTGGATCCGGATATAAGCCTGGTGGATATAGCTCAACCCTATGGAAAAAGGGCTTTAAGGGAGCGTTATGCGTTTAAACGCTTGGGGCTGGAGGTGCGGACCGCATTGCTGGAGTATGTTGACATCGCCCGCGAGCTGCCGCGCAATGTCAATAATCTGGCCCAGCGCCTCGAAGAGGGAGAACTCAAATTAAAGATGGAATACAGCAATCTGAATAACATGCTGGCGCGCATCGATGTAATATCCAACCGCATTTGCCTGGCCATTGTCATGTCAAGCATACTTATCGGCTGCTCTTTGCTGGTCAATCAGTCTGAAACCTATTTTTTAAGCCATTTTCCCCTGGTGGAAGTCGGTTTTGTGCTGGCGGTCTTGATAGGGCTATACCTGGCCTATTCCATTATTCGCAGCGGTCGCTATTGAAGCAGCATATTAGCTCATCCTCTCCAATATATATGAAGCAGAACCATGGAGGGGGAATACCGGTGCGAAAAACCTTGCTAACTCTTTTTATAACCGTTTTTATATTTGTCACTACAACCGCTGTGTTTCAGCCCGGAAGGGCTGAAGCCGCCACTTTGCGGCATATTTTTGTGATTTCAGTAGACGGGCTGAGTTATGAAGGATTCACCAGCAGTTCGGTTCCCAATATAAAGCATCTGGCCGGCGAAGGGGTGATGGATGAGAAGTGCCTGGCGGTGAGAGCAGAAACCCCGGAAGCGGCTCAGGCCTCCATGCTGACCGGGACTATTCCCGAACAGCATAAGTTCTACAGCGCCGAAGACCGAATTCAAATGGCTTCCATAGTGGATGTGCTCAAGCAGGGTAATCGCTCTTTCATGATCTACGATGGCAGCGGGGGGAAACTTCGCTCCTTCAACTATGGCGAAGCCCACTACGCCAGCTTCGAGGCCTCATTGAGCGACCAGGAATTGTTGGCTAAAGTAACTGAAATCTTTAAACAGCACCGGCCTTATTACAATTACATAGTCCTGGACGATTGCCGGGAGGCCTTGCTGACCCTGGACGATAATTACTATTATCGCACCGTAGCCCAGACCGACCAGGCTATTGGCGATTTCCTGGCTTTTCTCCGCAATGAAAGGCTTTATTATGATTCGATCATAGTAGTAACCTCACCGCGCAGTGCTTCGTCCAGCGATCGGGTTCCCTTGATTGTTCACGGCCCCGGTTTTCAGGTAGGAACTCGTATCAACAATACCCTGGTGATCGATGTCACCCCCACCCTGTGCATGCTCTCAGGGCTTAAGCCGCCGCAGGGCTGCCGGGGCATTCCACTCTACGATGCCTTGCTCTATAACAGCAATGAGAGATTGGGACAGCTCAACCAATGGGTAAAAGCCCTGCAGGAGGACCGAAGCGCTAACTGGCAGCAGTACTATGTAATGCAGGACGAAATATATCGCAATTATCATCAGATAGCCTCAATGAAAGAAGAGAGGAAGAGCATATTTGACTATGCCGGGCAAAAAGAAGGTGTGATTGCGGATATAACCAAGCGTATGACCATAGAGCGGTTTGCTTTTCTTGCCATCCTGCTGATCATGCTGGCGGGATACGTGGTAGAATACCATATATTGAAGAAGAAGTTCCTGTTGTTCAGGTGAATAATAAGCCGACCGCAGCATTTAAGGCTGGGTCAGCTTGTGCCAAATGGTGTCGAGAGTGTCCATAAAGGTCATAATGCGCATGCGCTCGGATTCTGTTGCCGGTTGGCCGCATTCCAGCTCGTAACGCGCAATGAGCTGGGCCTGGAAAACCTTTTCGCGAAAATCCATGTCCGCATGGGAGAAGTATTGCTCCAGCCTTCTGGCAACAGAGATTTCTTCAGGGCTGAAGTTGGGCATTGAGAACAAATAGAATCACCTCCAGATGTCTAAATTAATAGTATGCACTGCAGAAATAAATAGTTCAGGAAAAGATTTGCTGTAGATGGAGAAATACTGTATACCCTGGCAGATAATGCACCCTTAAAATGATTTATCGGAAAATCGACACAATATTTTTAGTTAGCGTAAAATTACCCTGGGAGAATGAATAAGGAAAACAAAAAAGAGAATCCCTTCT
>LFSQ01000071.1 GCA_001512785.1 Syntrophomonas sp. DTU019 | reverse complement strand
GTTATTGCAGCGCAGATTATTGATTAATCCAACGGACCGGTTCAAAAAGTACTCAATAGCGGTTTGATAGGGGTACTTTTTCAGTGGTCTCAAAGCGTCCCCATCTGTCACCCCCAACTGCCACAAAAAACCTCCCCGGTTTGGGGAGGTTTGGTTGGCGGTTTAGCGCTTGGAGTACTGCGGGGCTTTGCGGGCCTTGTGCAGACCGTATTTTTTGCGTTCTTTCATGCGCGGGTCGCGGGTTAAATAGCCCTTGCTTCTCAATATGGGCCGAAGATCCGGGTTGGCTCTGACCAGAGCCCTGGCAATGCCCAACTTTACCGCTCCGGCCTGCCCGCTAATGCCTCCGCCGTGAACGCGGCACACCACATCGAATCGACCCGACATATCCGTCAAAACCAGGGGCTGTTCCACTACCAGACGGCTGGTCTGATTGGGAAAATAGTCTTCAAAGGCCCGATTGTTAATTATAATGCGGCCATTACCGGGTATTAATCTCACCCTGGCGACGGCTTTCTTTCTTCTTCCGGTTCCCCAGTATTGTACCTTATCCATATCTGTTTCCTCCTTACCCTCTCAATTCACGGAATTCTGGCCGCTGGGCTTGATGGGGATGCTGGTCTCCCCTGTACACCTTGAGTTTCTTGAACATCTTCCTGCCCAGACGATTGTGAGGGAGCATGCCTTTCACCGCTATTTCGATGACTTTTTCCGGCCTTTTGCGCAGCATGGTCTGATAGTCGATTTCTTTCAGGCCACCGGGATAACCGGTATGATAACGATATTTCTTCTGCTGTAATTTCTTGCCGGTAAGCTGAACCTTGTCGGCATTGATGACGATGATGTAATCCCCCGAATCTACATGGGGAGTATAGGTAGGCTTGTGTTTGCCTCTCAGTATGGAAGCTATTTCGCTGGCAAGGCGGCCCAATTTCTGCCCGCTTGCATCTATGATAAACCACTTGCGGTCGACTTCCGCAGGCTTCGCCATATACGTTTTCACCTTATTCCCTCCTGTATGTCACTATCCATTCGCTTCCTGTAAAACCGCTCTCAAGCCTGACCGTCAACGGGGCAGAAGCCAGTCACACTTATAGAGACTACCTTTTTAATATAGCTAAGAATTCCTGTGATTGTCAAGAATAGAGCCGGTATAGTCTGTGTCAAGGTTTAGTAGGAGAAACTCCTGGTCTTAGTTAATAAATATCT
>LFSQ01000110.1 GCA_001512785.1 Syntrophomonas sp. DTU019 | reverse complement strand
CTTAAGATAGATATTTATTAACTAAGACCAGGAGTTTCTCCTACTAAACCTTGACACAGACAGCTTCAATTTAACCCAAGACATAGGGGCCTGTTTTATTTTATAATATAATAACCCTGTATAGCGGGGAAATTAAGGACAGTTTACGCTTTGAGGATAATATACATAGATAACAACTTTATTTAGAGGTGTTGGTCATGAAAAGGGTTGAACTACTGGTAAAGGATCCGCTTTATAAAGAATATATGCAACGCAATTACGATGAACAGATCGAGCCCAGGTATTGCTTGCACGATTTCCGGCATCACCTGGATGTTGCCCGGATTACATATATTCTGGTTTTAGAGCAAAATGATCTGAATTACTTTATCAAGGACTGCGGCCTGAGCGGCAAATTGGCTGCCAAAGAGGTCATATACGCGGCAGGCCTGACCCATGATTTGGGCAAATGGCATGAGTATCAAACCGGGGTTGATCATGCTTCCTATGGCTCCAAGCTGGCCCGGGAAATACTGCCCCGAGCCTACTTCAATCCCAATGAAGTGGAGATCATCTGCCGGGCTATATTTGAACACCGCAATATCAGCCGTGATATGAGCTTTTTGGGCGAACGCCTGCACCGCGCGGATAATCTGTCCCGTGTATGTGTGGAGTGTGATTTCAGCAACAAATGTCCCAAGCTTAAAGCGAAAGAGCCTATAGCAGCCAGTTTCGAATACTGATCAAGTGAAGGGTTTCAGCCATTGATCTTTAGCCAGCAGGAGGACGGATGTCTTATCATCATGTGACATTTCTCAACAATCAGGAAGAGGTTCGGGCTCTATTAGCTAAGATCGGGGTGGATGATGGGGCTTACCCTTTTCTGCTTCCCAAAGGGGTATATCGCCATATCGTATTAAAAGCTATACCCTGCCGGGTGGCCAACATCATAAAACAGGAAATGCTGTCCAAAGGGGGAGAAGCCGCTGTATCCAAAGAAGCCCTGTACGGTGAAGGCCATACTGATGTGCTGCTCATGGGCACGCTCAAACAGTATCGCCTGCTGGTAAAGAAGCTAAGACTGCAGCCTTTGGGCTTAAAGCAGATAGCCGGTGAGATTGAGAAGCTGTTGGACAATCTGCATCCAGCAACCAGAGAATTGGAGTTGTGCCACGGCCGGAGCCTGCAGCTGGGCAAAAAAACCCTGGTAATGGGGATACTCAATGTAACCCCGGACTCGTTTTCCGATGGGGGACGCTATACTGATATCGAGCAGGCGGTTAAACACGCCCTGGAGATGAGGGAACAGGGTGCGGATATAATCGATATCGGCGGGGTTTCGACCCGTCCCGGGGCACAGCTGGCCAGCCTGCAGGAGGAATTGGCGCGTGTGCTGCCGGTGGTCAAGCGCCTGGCCTATGAGGACATGATATTGTCCATCGATACCTTTCGCGGGACGGTAGCAGCGGCCTGTCTCGATGCAGGGGCTCATCTCATAAACAATATCGGCGGGTTGGTGCTCGATGAGGGATTGTTGCCGGTTTTGGTGGAGAGCAAAGCCCCGGTGGTGTTGATGCACAACCGGCTGCAGATCAATGCCGGTAAACCCTACCAGGATTTGATAGCTGACATAATCCATGAGCTGGATATAATGATAAAAGAAACAACCGCGGCCGGATTTCCAGAGGATAAGATAATTATCGACCCCGGACTGGGGTTCGGCAAGACACCGGCGGAAAACCGCCTGGTGATCAAACGACTGGGGTCTTTCAAAAGCCTGGGCAAGCCGATTCTCATAGGGGCTTCACGCAAGGGATTTATCGGCCATAGCCTGGATGTGAAGGTCGATCAACGGCTGGAGGGCAGTCTGGCCGTTTTAGCTGCAGCCATCTTAAACGGTGCAGATATAATCAGGGTGCATGATGTGAAAGAAAGCTATCGGGCAGCGAAGATGATAGACCTGATCAAAAACGAAAATGGATAAAATCATTCTGAAAGGACTGAACTTTTGGGGCTGTCACGGACTTTTAGCGGAGGAAAAGGACAAGCCGCAGCCCTTTAAAGTCGATGTGGTCTTGTTCCATGACCAAAAAACAGCGGCCCGGACGGATGATATAGAGGCTACTGTGGATTACAGCCGGGTATTCCACGAGGTGAGGCAGGTTGTGGAGCAGAGCTCGTTTAACCTCATCGAGACCCTGGCTGAAGAGATCAGCCTGCGCATATTGAAGCGCTTTCCCCTGCTCACGGCTGTAGAAACCACCGTGTATAAACCACAGGCTCCAATCGAAGGGGAGTTTGATTATGTGGCAGTACAGATTTATCGCTGCCGGGAGGATATGGTGTAATCCTCTTAGGGGAGCACATAATGACTGAGGCTTATATCGGACTGGGTTCCAATGTGGGCGATCGGGTGAAGAATGTGGAGCGGGGCGTGGCTGAGATCGCAGCTTTGCCGGATACCAGGGTTACTGCGGTATCATCGCTTTATCTCACCCCACCCTGGGGCAAGCTGGATCAGGATGAGTTTGTAAACCGGGTTATCGCTGTAGATACCGGGTTAAGGCCCCTGGCCTTGTTGGAACACCTTAAACAAATAGAAATTAAAATGGGCCGCCGAGAGGGAGAAAAGTGGGGCCCACGGGTTATAGATCTGGACATTCTCTGGTACGGAGGCCAACAGATCAATCTGCCGCAACTGCAGATACCTCATCCGTACCTGCGCGAACGGTTGTTTGTTCTCATCCCCCTGGAAGAAGTGAACTCGGACCTGATTCTTCCTGAGGACGGGATGACAGTTAAGGAGGTGCTGGCTAGAGTTTTAGAGCGAGAGCAGAGCGAAATAAAGAAAATGGAATAGGGGGATCTCCCGCCGATATCCTTTTTATGTCCGCTTGTATCCATCATTGGACCGAGACGGCCTGATTGAAACGGCAGTTGAGCCGCAATCCTGAGGAGGTTAGAAAATGACCAACAAAGTCGGAATCATCGGTTTGGGAGTCGTAGGAACGGCTGTTGGGGTGGTACTCAGCAACAAGGGATATGAGATTACGGGTGTTTATGATAAGTTATCCGAATCTACAAAAGTACTTGTGGAGCGGATCGGCTGTACCACCTGTTCATCACCTCAAGAAGTTTCTCGCTCAGCAGATATATTGTTTATAACCACATCAGATATGGCCATAAAGGATGTAGCGGACGAATTGGCGGAAAGCGGCGCTTTTCACAGCGGTCAAGTGGTGATCCACATGAGTGGCTCCCTGACCTCTCAGGTGTTGGATGGTGCCAGGGCTTTTGGCGCATTTGTCTTGTCGATACATCCTTTACAGTCTTTTGCTGATGTTGATAGGGCCATCGCCAATCTTCAGGGCTCAGTATTCAGCATTGAAGGGGATCGGGAAGCATATGCCATAGGGCGTGACATCGTAGCTAACCTGGGAGGAGAGCATTTTATCATTGACCGGGCCGCCAAAGTCCTGTATCATGCCGGGGCCTGTACGGTTTCCAATTACCTGGTCACAGTAGTCGATTTTGGCATCCGGCTGCTGGAGGCAGCAGGCATTCCCCGTGAGCAAGGGACAAGGGCATTATTGCCGCTTATTCAAGGCAGTGTCAACAACATCAGTGATGTTGGCATACCCAAGGCCTTGACCGGGCCCATAGCCAGAGGCGATGTGGAAACAGTGCTTCACCATCTTAAGGCCCTGGATGCTAAAATGCCCGCTGACAGGCTGTTATACGCCTGTTTGGGCCTTTATACCACCTCCATTGCCTGCGCCAAAGGAACTATCGGCAGCGAGCAGAAGGCAGACTTTGCAGAGATCCTCGCCAATGTTATTAAAGAGAGCCTCGAAGATAAGCGGTAGCTAAAAAGGAGTGTGGGATTATGTCCAGAATTACCACAGCAGTGCTTAAAGAGAAGAAAGCCAGGCAAGAGAAAATAACCATGCTGACCGGATATGATTATTCAATGGCCGGCATGATAGATCAGGCCGGTATCGATATGATTCTGGTAGGAGATTCACTGGGGAATGTCATGTTGGGTTATTCTACCACCCTGCCGGTGACCATGGATGATATGGTACATCATACCAAAGCAGTTTCGCGGGCGGCCCAAAACGCTATGGTGGTTGCTGATATGCCTTTTCTCTCCTATCACATCAGTATCACCGAAGCAGTCCGCAATGCGGGACGCCTTATACAGGAAGGAGGCGCCCAGGCGGTTAAAATCGAAGGAGGGGTCGAAAGGGTCGACACCATTAAAGCCATCCTGGATGCGCAGATCCCGGTGCAGGGACATATTGGGCTGACCCCGCAGTCGATAAACCAATTGGGGGGCTTCAAGGTACAGGGCAAGGACCTGGAAACCGCACGAAAACTGATTGAGGATGCTAAAGCTTTGGATGAGGCCGGGGTTTTTTCCCTGGTGATGGAATGTGTGCCCTCCGAATTGGCCCGGCGCATCACCGCGGAAGTATCCTGCCCGACCATTGGCATAGGAGCCGGCCCGCATTGTGATGGACAGGTTTTGGTCATCAACGACATGCTGGGTATGTTCCACGGCCACATTCCCAAGTTTGTAAAGAAATTTGCCAACCTGCAACCGCTCATTATCGAAGCCTTGCAGCAGTATAAAGAGGAGGTCATGGCCGGAACCTTTCCCGCTCCTGAACATTGCTTCACCATCAAAGATGAGGTGCTGGAAAAACTGTATTAAGCCGGAACTGCGTTATGACGCTATTAAACGCGGTGCAGGCACCTGGGAGGTAAGGAGAAAAGATGCTGGTATTTGATAGGGTTGGATCGGCTCAACAATGGTGCATCGACCAAAAAAAGCCGGCAAAAGCATCGGGCTGGTTCCGACCATGGGATATCTTCATGAAGGGCACCTGGCTCTGGTAGAACAGGCCCGCAAGCAGTGCGATACAGTAGTTGTCAGTATATTTGTCAATCCCATACAGTTTGGGGCAGGAGAGGATTTCGACACCTATCCTAGAGACCTCAGCCGGGATCAGGCTTTATTGGAGGAAAAGCGAGTAGACGCCCTGTTTGCACCTTCCATAAGCGAGATGTATCCTGCCGGTTACCATACCTTTGTTGAGGTTGGCGGCGAAATCACCGCCAAGCTGTGTGGCGCCTCAAGGCCCGGACATTTTAAAGGTGTGGCTACAGTGGTATCCAAGCTGTTCAACATATGCCTGCCTGATAAGGCCTATTTCGGGCAGAAAGATGCACAGCAGGCCATGGTCATAGAAAAGATGGTTCGCGAACTGAACTTCCCAATAGAAATAGTCAGGGTTCCAATTGTAAGAGAAGCCGATGGCCTGGCCAAAAGCTCCCGCAATGTATATTTGGATGCCGAGCAGCGCAAGCAGGCCCTGGTATTGAGCAAGGCTTTGGCCGAGGCTCACAGCCGGATCAAGCAAGGGGAAAGAGATGTTGCCAGATTAAAAGAAATCATGCGAGCAGTGATTGCAGCCAGCCCCCAGGCAAATATAGATTACGTTGAAATTTATGATGCTGCCGATCTGAGCGATGTTGAACAGGTGGACAGAAATGTCCTCATAGCCCTGGCGGTTAAAATCGGCAGCACAAGACTAATCGATAACCTGTTGGTGGAGGTGTAATCATGTTTCGCAGCATGCTCAAGTCCAAGATTCACCGGGCTGTGGTAACCGAGTCCAATCTGAATTATATCGGCTCGATCACCATCGATGAGGATTTAATGGAAGCCGCGGACATTCTGGAAAACGAAAAGGTGACGATTGTTAATATCAATAACGGGGAACGCTTTGACACCTATGTAATAGCCGGCCAGCGGGGTTCCGGGGTGATGTGTTTGAATGGAGCCGCTGCCAGGCTGGTACAAAAAGGCGATATAATCATCATACTCACCTACAGCTTGCTTTCTCAGGAGGAGTGCCGGCAGCACACCCCGAAAGTAATCTTTGTAGATGAGCACAACAGGATTCAGCCCATCAATAAATAAGGATAGAAGGTATGCTTATGCAGGTACCCGAGCAGTGGCAGGAGCACATTGCGCAGCTAAAGCAACTCAAAGGAGCCGTGATTTTAGCCCATTATTATCAGCTGCCGGAGATTCAGGAGATAGCCGATTATGTGGGGGATTCTTTAAGCCTGGCGCAAAAAGCGACCGAAACCCAGGCCGAGGTAATAGTGCTTTGCGGGGTTCGTTTTATGGCCGAAAGCGCCAAGATTCTGAACCCCGACAAAACCGTTTTGCTGCCTGCACTTGAAGCCGGCTGTCCCATGGCAGATATGGTTTCAGCGCAGCAGCTGCGGGCCTTGAAAGAGGAACACCCTGAGGCCATAGTAGTCAGCTATGTCAATTCTTCTGCCGAGGTGAAGGCCGAAAGCGACCTGTGCTGCACCTCTTCCAATGCGGTAGCCGTGGTGCGGAGCATTCCTCCGGAGCAGAGGATTATCTTTGTACCGGATCGCAATCTGGGGCATTATGTAGCTTCACAAACCGGCCGGGACATGATTTTATGGCCGGGATACTGCCCCATACATGACCGGCTGCAGAAAGCGGAAGTCATAGCCTGTCAACAGGAACATCCGCAGGCCAGGCTGGTTGTGCACCCCGAGTGTACTCCGGAGATAACCGCCATGGCAGATGCGGTCTGCTCCACCGGCGGCATTTTGGAATATGTGAAGAGCAGCCCTGATCGTCAATTCATCATCGGAACGGAGCAGGGTTTCCTCTATACCCTGAAGAAAAACTGCCCGGACAAGGAATTTTTCATAGCCCGCAGCGGTTTTAGCTGCCCGGACATGAAATTGATCACTTTACCCGTACTGGCGGAGTGTCTTGAAAAAGGGCAGCATAGTATAACGGTTCCCGAAATGATCAGGGAAAAGGCCGCCCAGGCCCTGCAAAAAATGCTGGCGATCCGGCCTTGATACGGTCTGGCAGGGGGCAAGAGAAATGATCACTACTCGTTACATTGAAGATTTAGGCAGCCATACCCCGGTGGTAAAGACCGATTTCCTGATAGTGGGAACCGGCATTGCCGGTTTGTTTACGGCGTTGAAGGCTTCACAGTATGGTGAAGTGATAGTTGCTACCAAAAAAAATATAGATGATTCCAATACCGGTTTGGCCCAGGGGGGGATTGCTGCCGCAGTGCATGAGGAGGATTCCCCCTTTCTTCATCTGGAGGATACACTGGAAGCGGGGGCCGGCCTGTGCAATATAGAAGCGGTGGATGTGCTGGTGCGCGAAGGACCGGAGCGGGTCAGGGAACTCATCGCTGCCGGGGCCCAATTCGACATGAAAGATGGGGCGATTGCCCTGGCGCGCGAGGGGGCTCACAGCAAGGCCCGTATCCTGCATGCCGCCGATACTACCGGTGCCGCTATCCGGGGCGCCCTGGTAAAGAAGCTTAAATTCAACCGGCGCATCGAGATCAAGGAGGATCTTTTCCTGCTGGATATATTGACTGATGAGCACTGCAGCGAGTGTTTCGGCGCCTTATTCTATGACACCCAAAAAGGTGAGCCTATCATTTACAGCGCCCGCGCGCTGATCATCGCAACCGGTGGGCTGGGGCAGATTTACAAACATACCACCAACCCCGACGTGGCTACCGGTGACGGTATGTCCGCATGTTTTCGGGCCGGGTGCAAGCTCACCGATATGGAATTTTTCCAGTTTCATCCCACCGTGTTATTCAGCCACGAATCCCAGCGCTTTTTGATATCGGAAGCGGTGCGGGGCGAAGGGGCCATACTGTACAACAGTGAAGGGGAGCGCTTTATGGAAAAATATCACCCCTTGTTGGAGCTGGCCCCGCGCGATGTCGTATCCCGGGCCATATGGAATGAGCTGCAGAAGACCGGAGAACCTCAGGTTTACCTGGATATGACCGTTATCCCCAATGCACCGCAGCGCTTTCCCAACATCTACCGCACCTGTCTGGCAAAAGGGATTGACATCACCACCACTTATGTCCCGGTTTCGCCGGCAGCGCATTTCATCATGGGCGGGGTAGGCACCAATACTTACGGGGAAACCGGCATCAGTGGACTGTACGCCTGCGGGGAAACCGCCTGCACCGGGGTTCATGGGGCCAACCGGCTGGCCAGCAATTCCCTTTTGGAGGGGATTGTATTCGGGCAGCGCATTGTCGACAAGGCGGAGGAGATAATGTACCGCCGTCAAGTCGATGCGGAAGAGATATACCGCCACTTCGATTCGGGATGGGTTTTTTGCCCCAGCCCGGACGGGGTTAGTCCTGAGGAGGCCAGAAACCGGCTGCGCGATATTATGTGGGAACATGTGGGCATTATAAGGAATGAGAAGGGCTTAAAACAGGCCTATCTGGAGGTCGACAGCCTCTATCATTCCATACAGCGCCAGGGGGATATAGTGAATTATTATGAGACCGTAAATATGCTGATTCTGGCCCGCATCATCATTCAGGCCTGTTTATGGCGTAAAGAGAGCCGCGGCGGGCATTATCGCTCCGATTATCCGCACCGCGATGATCTGCGCTGGATAAAGGAAATCAGTTTTATGAACTGTTAAACCCAGGACAGGGGGAATACATCAAGAAGATGAACATGGACATTATAAACACCATAATCAAACAGGCCTTGCAAGAGGATATCGGCCGCCAGGATATAACCACCTATAACCTGCTTCCTGCAGAGCAGCAGGCCAGAGGGGTCCTGGTAGCCAAAGCAGCGGGCATAATTGCAGGAACCTGGATATGCCAGGCCGTATTTCGCCATTTGGACCCGGAGGTCAGGAGCCAGATCTTTGTTGCCGACGGGCAGAGGGTTGAAAGCGGGCAACTGATTGCAGAATTCAGCGGCAAAACCGCCGCCCTGTTGGGAGGGGAGAGAGTAGCGCTCAATCTATTACAGCGCCTCAGCGGGATTGCTACCCGTACCCGCAGGATGGTGGAAAAAATCAGCGGCTACAGGGCTCAAATCGTAGATACCCGCAAGACTTCCCCGGGCCTGCGGGAACTGGAAAAATATGCGGTAAGGGTCGGAGGCGGCAGGAATCACCGTTTTGGGCTGTACGACGGGGTAATGATCAAAGACAATCATATCGTGGCTGCGGGCGGAATACTGCCGGCAGTACAAGCCTTGCGCCGGGCCGTGCCGATAACCGTCAAGATTGAGGTTGAAGTGAGAACCCTTGAGCAGCTGGAAGAGGCTTTACAAGCCGGAGCGGATATAATTATGCTCGATAACATGGATACCCCTGCTATGCAAAAGGCGGTTGAACTGGTGGCCGGCCGGGCCCTTGTAGAAGCCTCCGGAGGGATCACCGAAGAGCGCCTGGAAGAAGTCGCAGCTACAGGGGTGGACTTTATTTCCGTTGGTGCCTTGACCCACTCCATACAGAGCCTGGATATCAGTTTCGACCTGGTCGAGGTTTATTAGTATGGCCGGGCAGGCTTAAGCTGCGGTTAACAGGGGCTGTGAGGATAGGAGATGAATAACATGATATGTGTTTTCGATGTAGGCAACACCAATATGTCCGCCGGGGTATGGAACAAACAGGACTTGGTGGGGCACTGGCGCATTCGCACCGATACCATGCGCACCTGCGACGAGTATGCCATCATAGTAAGCCAGCTGTTCGGTTTAAATGGACTGGGCTTTAAACAGATTGATGCGGTGGTTATTTCATCGGTAGTACCTACGGTCATGATGGAATTGGAGTGTCTCAGCACCAAGTACTTCAAATGCAAGCCCCTGATAGTGGAAGCGGGAATCCGGACCGGGCTGGCCATAAAATACGACAACCCCCGTGAGGTGGGGGCTGACCGGGTAGTCAACGCGGTGGCCGGCTATCATAAATATGGCGGCCCGCTGATAATAGTGGATTTCGGCACTGCTACCACATTCTGTGTGATAAATCACAAGGGGGAATACCTGGGAGGCGCTATTGCCCCGGGCATTAAAATCTCTACCGAAGCACTGGTTTCCAGAACGGCCAAGCTCCCCCGGGTTGAACTGGTCAAACCCAAAAGCCTGGTGGGCAAGAACACCATCAGCAGCATACAGGCAGGCATAATCTATGGCTTTGTCGGCCAGGTAGAAGGGATTATAAACCGCATGAAAAAGGAATTGGGCTACGAACCCAAGGTGGTGGCCACCGGTGGCCTGGCCAGCATAATTGCCGGGGAAACGGATTGCATCGATGTGATCGATGATCTTCTGACCATGGAAGGCCTGCGCCTGATATACGAATTGAACCGGGGTTGATTATGTTCAGAATTGGCGATATAAAAATACCCAACCGGGTGGTGGCAGCGCCGCTGGCCGGGGTAACAGACAGGGCGGGCCGGGATATGGCTCGCTTGTTCGGTTGTGGCCTGGTCTACACCGAAATGATCAGTGACATGGGTCTGGTTTACAATCAGGCCAGAACCCTGCAGATGGCCGCTGTGGAGGGGGAACCGGGGCTGGTGGCAGTGCAGCTGTTTGGCTCCCATCCCGGGGCTATGGCCAAAGCCGCCCGGATATTAGAAAGGCTTGGCGCCAGGATTATCGACATAAACATGGGCTGCCCTACCCCCAAGGTGGTGCGCAATGGAGGAGGCGCAGCCCTGATGAGGGATGCGGCCAAAGTGCGCGATGTGCTGCACGCAGTCCTCGATGCGGTGAAGGTGCCGGTAACGGTGAAAATCCGCAAAGGCTGGGATGAAACCCAAATTAATTACCTGGAGATTGCCCTTATAGCTGAAGCAGCCGGTGTCAAAGCGGTAGCCCTGCATCCCCGCACCAGGCAGGAGTTTTTCTCTGGACATGCCGATTGGGGAGCTATTAAGCTTCTCAAAGAGCATCTCAATATACCAGTGATCGGCAATGGAGACATATGGTCAGCTGCAGATGCTGTGCGGATGATGGCTGAAACCGGTTGTGATGCACTGATGATCGGGCGGGGGGCTATGGGCAACCCCTTTATCTTCCGCGAGACGGTGGCCTTGCTGGAAGAGGGACGTGTGCTTTCCCCTCCCACCTTAGAGGAGCGGTTTCTTGCTGCTCGTAAACACCTGGACCTGGCTATACAGTATAAAGGTGAGTACACTGCGGTCCGGGAGATGCGCAAGCATTTTGCCTGGTATTGCAAGGGTTTAAAGGGAGCCAGCCGGGTACGCGAGGCTATCAATCAGGCCGTCACCCGCGAAGAGCTCTTGGCCGCTTTGGCCTCCATCACCATACATGCGTGAACATAGACCCATAGCTGTTGGTCCGCCCCGGAAAACCGTCCTGCCCATGTTTTAAAAACCCCGGGTTGTTGCCCCAATCACGGTAAAATGCTAGAATATAAGGCAGATTGTATACATTTTGTGCTCAAGGGGCAGCCTATGGAATTTTACCGTATTCAAGACAAAATCGTGAGCTGGAGCAAAATATCATCGACCCTGAAAAAGGCCCTGGTTTTAAGGACGCGCGGCTTTTCCCAGCAAGAGGTGGCTGACCGGCTGATGATCGACCGTTCTTTTATCTCCCGCCTGGAGAAGATCGGTGAACTGCGCAAAGGCCAGTCCATTGCCTGTGTGGGCTTCCCTATCAAGAACAAGGATGAAATTGAAGCCATTCTGGAAAAAGAAGGGGTCGATTTCATATTCTTGATGACGGAAAAAGAACGCCTTGATTATGTCAACAACCGCAGCGGCAAGGATTTGCTCAATGAATTGATGGATTTGATAGCCAAAGCGCGCGAATTTGACGTGGTTATTCTGATTGGCTCAGACACGCGCTTGAAACTGATTGAGAGTATTCTCGATGCCCAGGTAATTCCCATTGAAATTGGTACTTCCCCTATCGTTGAAGACAAATGGGTTGACCCTGAACACTTGAAAAAAATCTTACGCTCGGTTAAATCTGCTCGGTAAAGAGCTATGTGCAGACGGAGGAGGTACTCGATTGAAACGCATCGTCAGTGTGAGCCTGGGTTCTTCAAAGCGTGATCATAGCTTTGAGACCGAGTTTGCAGGAGAGAGGTTCCTCATCGAACGGATTGGCACCGATGGGGATTGGGACAAGGCCATTCGGCTGATAAAGGATCTGGATGGCAGGGTTGATGCTTTCGGCATGGGCGGCATTGACCTTTATGTCTACATTGCCGGCAAGCGTTATGTTATCAAAGACGCCAAAAAACTGCTGGTTGCCAGGAAGACCCCTATGGTGGATGGGAGCGGGCTCAAGAATACCCTGGAACGCAAATGCGTGCTGGATATCCAGCATAGCGGGATTCTGGACCTGCGCGGGAAAAAGGTGCTGATGGTAAGCGCAGCCGATCGCTTCGGCATGGCCGAAGCCTTAGAGGAGGCAGGGGCTGATCTGACCCTGGGTGATTTGATCTATACCCTGGGTATACCCATACCGCTCAAGTCGTTAAAGGCTTTGAAAGTGATAGGCCGGATGTTTGCCCCGGTGGTGGTGAACCTGCCCTTTGACATGCTCTATCCCACGGGAAAGGATCAGGAAGTCATAATTCCCAAGCATTCGCAATATTATTATCAAGCAGATGTTATTGCCGGTGACTTCAACTATATCAAGCGTTACCTGCCCGAGAAGCTCAACGGGCAGATCATCATTACCAACACCACTACCCGCGATGACATGCGGCTTTTAAAACGATGCGGCATCAGCAAGGTTATCACCACCACACCCAACATGGGCGGGCGGTCTTTTGGAACCAATGTGATCGAGGCCTTGATTGTATCCCTGATTGGCAAGCCCGTGGAAGAAATTACCCCTCAAGAGTATTATCACATGCTGCAGCAGCTCGACATGAAGCCAGGTGTGGTAGACCTGGAGAAGGAAGATGTATGAAATAGAATTTGCCTTTTTCAATCTCATGCCAAACGATAAGCGGGGGCTGGTATATCAGAAATATATTCTGAATAGACTGGCCCCTTTTTTGTTTGCCCCCCGGGTGGCCTGTTTAATCGACCTGCCGGTAATCAAGGCGCGCGGCTATCATGTGCTGTTGCCGTTGGGAGAAGGCAACCTGGACAGCATGGACCCGGAACGCCAGCAGCAAATGCTGGGCAAATCCATTGCTGTGACCCGGGGCTTCAATCTGCCCGCGCTTGCGGTGGACCGGCGGCTAAAACCCAGGTTTGCCGTGCCCCAGGAGGATATGAAATTGGTCTTTGGGGACCATTTCATCAAGGCCCTGGCAGCCGCTTATATCAAGAGAACCCTCAGCTGTCATGCCGTGAAACGGATTATAATCGCTACTGACCATGAGGATGTGGCCGAATTTGCCGAATATGCGGCCCGTTTCGATGTGCCCTTATCGATACAGAGCTTTCACCCCGCTGGTTATGAAGCCCTGGCCTATCAGATGATGTATGAACACGGCCGGGCGGTGAGCACCAGTTTATTCAATCCGCGCAGCTGGAGCAAAGGGGATTTGGTGGTGATATTTGATACCCAGGATCGGCTGGTGACCATCTCTTCCCGGGATGTCTTTGCGCTTAAACTGAGCAATCTCAGCCACAACCTGTCCCCGCTGTTGGAAAACCACCTACAAAATCATGGTTTGGAAGCCAGGTTGCACAACCTGGCTCCTATTATGGAATTGTGCCTGTGGATGCTTGCTGCCCGGGCCAATCCCCGGGCAGACGCCAGCAAAGCAGAAGACGGACTGCCGGTTTTCCTGCAGCTGGAGAAGTCCGCCACTTTGCTGGGATTATGGGAGTTATTCCTTGACAAGGCTATTTGAAGTCATTATAATACCATAAAGCCTTAGGGAGCAGTGCCATCGAACCGCGTTTATTCAGGCATGGCGGTAGCAGCGAGCGTAGTCTCGCTTTTATATTAAGTATCAGATGAGGAGAAGTGGCATGGCAGAAGAAAAAGAAGTCCTTTTGACCAAAGAAGGCTTAGCCAAGCTGGAAGCCGAACTGGAGTACCTCAAATCGTTCCGCCGTCAAGAAGTAGCCGAGCGTATCAAACAGGCCATCGCCTTTGGCGATATCACGGAGAACTCCGAATATGAAGATGCTAAAAACGAACAGGCTTTTATTGAGGGAAGGATTTTAACCCTGGAGAAAACCCTAAAAAAGGCGCGTTTGATGGAAGAGGATGAAATTCGTACTGATGTTGTGTCATTGGGATCACGGGTTACACTGCAGGAGATGAAAACCGGGCGCAATGTAACCGTTACCCTGGTCTCCTCGGTTGAATCGAAATTAAAAGACGGCAAAATATCTGATGAATCTCCGGTGGGATCCGCCATTTTGGGCAAAACGGTGGATTCCATCGTTGCTGTAGAAGCCCCGGCGGGAATCATAGAATATAAGATAATTGAAGTACAGAGATAAAGCTCTAGCGGTTTTTAGCAGCCATGATATCCTGATCCAAGGATAGATCGAAATGATCTATCCTTGCTTGAGTATGGGACAGGTTTTATAACCTAAACAGCGAAGATTAATAGTATGTAACAAAATATGAGGAAGTGTCTTGATGCCAGAGCAAGAACAAAACCTGAGTGAATTGAAAAAGGTCCGCCTGGAAAAAATGAATGAATTGCGGTCGATGGGCCTGGATCCCTTTGGGCAGCGCTTTGAACGCAATACCTTAACCAAGCCGATTATTGAGGGTTTTGAGCAGTGGGAAAACCAGACCGCCCGAGTGGCCGGGCGCATCATGTCCAAGCGCCGGCACGGCAAGGCCGGCTTTGCGCACCTGCAGGACATCGCCGGACGGATCCAGCTCTATTTCCGCCGTGATGATCTGGGCGAAGAGCAGTATGAATTGTATAAAAAGCTGGATATAGGCGATTTGGTAGGGATCGAAGGCCGGGTTTTCAGGACCCAGAAGGGCGAGATCAGCATTCATGTAGAGAGCATGGTATACCTGTCCAAATCCCTGCACCCCCTGCCGGAGAAGTGGCACGGCCTCAAGGATGTAGAGCTGCGCTACCGCCAGCGCTATCTGGATTTAATAGTCAACCCCGAGGTTAAAGAGGTGTTCATCAAGCGCAGCCAGATTATCAAGGAAATCAGGAATTACCTGGATGACAAGGGGTTTTTGGAGGTAGAAACCCCCATGATGCAGCCTATACCTGGCGGGGCCACGGCGCGCCCGTTTATTACCCATCACAATGCTTTGGATATGGACCTGTATTTGCGGGTAGCCCCCGAACTCTATCTCAAGCGGCTTTTGATCGGGGGGCTGGAAAAAGTCTACGAGATCAACCGCAGTTTCCGCAATGAAGGCATATCAACCCGCCATAATCCCGAATTCACTATGCTGGAGATCTACCAGGCCTACGCTGACTATGAGGACATGATGGCATTGACCGAGGAATTGATCAGCCGGGTGGTGTTGAAGGTCAACGGCTCCATGCAGGTGGAATTTGAAGGGCAGGTAATCGATTTTTCTACGCCCTGGAAGCGGGTGCAGATGCTGGAGGCCATAAAAGAGCATACCGGTTTGGATTTCAATACTATCACTGATGATGAATCGGCCCGCCAGAGCGCTCGTGCCCTGGGGCTGGAGATAGATGACCAGGCATCCCGTGGTGAGGTGATCAATGAGGTGTTTGAAGCGCGGGTGGAAGAGCATCTCATTCAACCCACCTTTGTGTACGGGCATCCGGTGGAAATATCGCCCCTGGCCAAGCGCAATCGCGAGCACCCGGAACTGACCGACCGCTTTGAGGTCTTTATCATGCAGCGGGAAATAGCCAATGCCTTTTCCGAGCTCAACGACCCCATTGACCAGAAACAGCGTTTCGTGAGGCAGGCTGCCAAACGGGCCGGCGGAGATGCCGAAGCCCATATGATGGATGAGGATTATATTGCAGCTATGGAATATGGCATGCCCCCTGCCGGTGGCCTGGGCATCGGCATTGACCGTCTGGTGATGCTCATCACCGGCTCGCCGTCAATACGCGATGTCATCCTCTTTCCCACCCTCAGACCCCGCGAACAGTGATACAGGCAGGATATGAAATGGTCTTTATTGTTGGCAGATGGATATACCTGTCAACAATAAGGCCTAATAATCCTGATTGATTATCTCCGGGAAATAGCGTTTGGCTATCCATTCCAGAAGCATTATCCCCAGAACAACCCCCAGGCCTACTCCCGTGCCCACCACAACCCCGGCCAGGCTGCGCTGCAGCGATATGGAGGCGGCAGTGAAAACATGGCAGAAGCTGTTGACCATGGAGACGCTTCCCACTACTATGGCCAGGCCCCAAAGGAACAGTATGAATTCCCGGCGGTACTTGTGGTACAGGTATACCCCGGAAAGCAAAGCCGGGTAACCGATGATTATCTCCTTGAACCGCGGCCGGGCCAGAAAGACCATTTCCAGGATCTCGCGTACTCGCAGCTCCAGAGCGGATACACTGACTATGTTGTTGCCGCTGCGCCCCATATAGTAATAGCCTGCGGCAGCTGCCACTGCGAACAGGAAGAGCACCAGGTAGCTGGGATTGCCCTGCAGGGTCTTCCACACCGCCACACTCAATCTGTCCTGGCCTTTAAAACAGCTGAAATAATTCAGCATGAACAATAATAGTGGAAGGAAGAAGGACAGCTTGACACCGCTGAATATCTTTATGTTCATGATGTAGCGGATATCTGCCAGGCTGGTGATGACCGTATATCCTCCCAGGAGGTTTATGCCCACCACCACGGCCAGACTGCAAACCGTCTTCAACCACAAGGGGTGCTCAGCGTGGTCGCGCAGGTACAGAAGCAGTAACAGGCTGGACAGGGAGGGGTATAGAATAGCAGCCCCCAGAGCGTACAGCTTGGAGAGATCAAGCCCGGTGAAAAGGTTGGCTAACAGGCTGAAAGCCCCTCCCAGGAGCAGCAGTACATACAGATACCAGGGCTTCCATTTAAACAGGTAATACAGATAGAGCGTGCCGGCAAATACCAGGCTCAAGGCCACCATCAAGCGATGCCAGGGTGAGGTGGTCTTGCTGGGATGAATGGGCAGTTCCTCATTGAGAATGAAGCCCTTGGCCTGCATGGTATCATGAAAACACCCGATGGTTTCGATGGTATTGTTCAGATTCTCTCCGGCATCCAGCTTTAAATCCTTAAACGGGGAAACGTATAAAATGCGGATGCCGCGGTCCACTACAGCGCGAACCCAGCGGTAGTAACGATCATCCACGGTTTTGACGAAATCATCATTGGTGGTGCTGTAAACCCGGTTGATGGGATAAGCGGTTTTTTCCAAGACCTCTCCCAGTCCCGGGGTTTTTACATAGCCTAGTTGTTCCGGGGTTTCTACCACCCCGATAATCAGCTCATAGCGGTTGACCAGATCGATTACAGTATCGATATTATCGGGTGTGCCGCTTACTTCATTGGAAAAGACCAGGTACTTTATGCCGTTGTCACGGATAATGGGCTCATATTCCTTAAGGTATGCAAGCGAGGTGCCTTTGCTGTTTTCCGGGCGCAACACGATCTTCATGCCGTGAGCCTTGATTTGCTCGATTTCCCGGGGGTCGAATCCCAGCCACAAATCAAGCTGGGGCTGCACGTCTTTGCGCTTATCCAGGACAGTAGCAGCGCTGTTGACGATAAAATAATGGCTTTCCCCCTCTGCCAGGTGAATGATCTGCTCAGCCTGATAACGGGAATTGAGCTGGGTTTGTAAGAACTGAGCCACATCGGCCTGGCTGGTCATGGCTACCAGGTTGGCCGGGCTTACCTGGCGGGAGCCCAGTGTATGTATAAAGCTATCCCATAGCTGGGGCCGGTTGGCCTCGTGCCAGGAGCGGAACTCGGCAAAACTCCACAGGTGTATATCACCTTTGAAAGCCAGTTCGCGAAGGCTGGTTTCCTTCAAGCCGATATGCTCTACCCCGTTTGCCCGCAGGTCATTTAAGACCATGTCCATAGAGACGTTGGCAGTAGCTGCGGAGCGGGATATTTCGCGATAGTCGGCCACGGTGATCAGCCGCTGGTTGTTGGCCTCGATGCCCGTGCGCAGCTGCCAGCCGCTGTAAGAGAGAAGCAGAAACAGCCCTAAGCCCACCCACAATAGCCATTTTAACCGGTTTTGCTTCACCGCTCTCAAACCTCCTTTAGGAAAAACACCTTGATTAAGCCCAATATATAAGCAATACCCAAATACACCACTATACTTGCGGTCAGGGGCAGCAAAAAGCTAACCCCGGATGTGCCCCAACCCATGAAAGCAAAGCCCCATACCACCCCCAGCATGGCCAGGGAAGGAAACAGCAGCTTGAAAAGGTATATGAGCAGATCGCGGTTGATGAAAGCCCCGATTTCCCGGGTAAGCATAACCGACATAACTAAGGCATAGAACAGCATGGTGGCTGCGGTGGAAAGGCTCAAGCCCCCAATGCCCGCAGGGCGATATAGGAAATAATCCAGCCCCAGGTTGAGCAGTATACAGCCGGCGCTGAAGAACATAGGTATTTTGTAGCGCTTCAAAGCATAAAAGACCCGGTTGTAAACCTCCTGGCAGAGATAGCCCACTACGGCTAAACTGTAGAACCAGAAGGCCAAAGAAGTCATCGCCGTGGATTCGGCCCCGAAAGCGCCCCGCTGGTAAACCAGGGTAATGATCTCTTTATGATAACAGATTACCAGCAAAAGATAAGGCACCAGTATGAAAAGCAGCATTTTAAAGGCCTGTGCCAGCAAAAACCTGATGCGCTCAAAATCGCTGTCCAGGCAATACCGGGACAGGCGGGGAAATACCACCGTAGTCATAGCCACAATAAAAACGCTGGTTATGGTCACGAACAGGTTGCTGCCGAAGGCCAGCGAAGCAGCCGTCCCTGGTGAAAGATGGGTGGCAAAAGAGCGATCGATAATCAGGCACAGCTGCAAAAGGGAATTCCCCAGTAGAATTGGCAAGAGGTTTTTAAAGGTATTACGAATATAAGGGTCGCTCCATTGCAGTTTGAAGCGCCACTGGTATTTTTCCCGGACCAGCACCGGCAGTTGGATGAGAAACTGCAAGAGCCAGCCCAGTGTGGTCACATAGCCCAGAAAAACCAGATCATTGCCCTTCCACAATAAAGCCCCGATGATGAGCATATTGAAAGGTATGCTGATGCTGGCCGATACCAGAAAGTACTGGTGCACCTGCAGAACCCCTGCGGTCAGGTAGGTCAGGCTGACGAACAACAGGGTGGGCATCATGATACGGGTCAACAAAACCGCTATATGATCGACTTCCGGGCTGAGCCCCGGGGCGATAATCTGCGTTAAAGGCGGTGCGCAAACGATGCCCAGCAGGGCTACTGTGGACGCAATAAAGGTAACCTGGGCAAACAAATTGGCCAGATACTGGTTGCGCTCCTCTTTAGAGCGATGGGTTATGAAATAAGTGAGGTCAGGAATATTGACCGCTGATAAAGCGGTGCCAATACTGGAAAAAAACAGGCTGGGAAAGCTGAATATCACCTGAAACATATCGGTTAAAACCGTGGTGCCAAACACTGAGGCAAACACGATTTCCCGCACAAAGCCCAGCAATTTGGAGAAGAAAATGGTTATTGAAACCCCTATGAAGTTTTTCCCGGTTTTGTTGCTCATATTTAATCCTCTTAAACCCTGGCTGTATCAAGCAAACGCTCGACTGCCGGGTTAGGCCTTGCGGCGTACCAAGTTCAATGCCAGGCGGGCGTTCTGCTGTGCCCGCTGATGAAGTTCTGCGGCGGTTGCCATTACTACCTGCTGCATTTGGCTGTCATTCAGGATTTGTCCGATCTGTGCTGCCATGCCCTCCTCATCCAGGGGCAGAGGGCTTAAGGCAAATTGCCACAGGAAGGACTCCACCTTGGGGTCATAGGATATGCCCGCAAAACGAACCCCCTGCGTGGCGGCAAATATCAAAGCGTGCAGGCGCATGCTGATCACCATTTTTAATTGGCTGATCACGGCCAAAAGCTGGCCGCTGCTCAATTTTTTGTCCAGCAGGGTGGCGGGGTGATGCATGAGGGTTATTACCCGCTGCGATTCGGGCACATCCTCCGGCCAGCTCATGGGCAGAAACAGGATTTCATAGCCCTGCGCTGCCAGTTGGTCCAGTACTCTGGCCAGGGCGATTTGGTAACCTTCCAGTGCAGGCCAGGGTCGTACCGACACCCCAATACAGGGAGAATCCGGTATATAGCCGGCAACCGAGCGCTTGTCGGCCTGGCTCGGCTTTAAGGCGAATACCGGATCTGCAGTTACCAGTATAGGCGGTTTGACCACACCCAATTTTTTTAACAGCTCGGCTGATTCCCGGTCGCGCACACTGATCATGTTCACCCGGTTGGCAACTAAACGCATCAGCCACTTGCTCAGGGGCAGATTAATGGGACCCACCCCCTGGGCATAGAACATCACCGGCTTGCCTAACAGCCTGGCCAGGGCCACCACCGCGATATAATACCACAGGGATTGAGCGCTGGTAATATCCTGAAAAATACTGCCCCCGCCGCTGATCAACAGGTCGCATTGCCACAGCTGTTGCAACACCCGCCAGGGGTTTTTATGATAAACCGCAAAAAGGCCATGTGAAGCGGTGGTCCGGGCAGGATTTCCAGAAAAAACGACGAAATCAGCCTTTGGGGCCATGGCTTTAATGGATGAGGTGATGGCCAGCAATAAGGCTTCATCACCGGCGTTGTCAAACCCATAATAACCGGACAAGGCGATTTTCATTAAGCTGCTCCTCGCTAAAATTAAATGGTCTAGGCTAGCCCCGGACCATCTCATTAATTATATTACTAGGCCTGAATGATAGCAATATATCTGCTGATTGCTCAGCTTTCGTCACCTGATGACACGGTTTTATCATTTGCTTGCCGTATAGACAAGCTAAAACAGCGGTGTTAGAATGAACCTAGCTTCGGACTCGGGGGAGGAGCTATCGAATGCTTACCTATGCCTATATCTCGGTGGCACTCTTAAGCACCTTTTTTATTGCCATTGCCTGTGTCCCATTGAGTACACAACTGGCTCGCAACCTGGGGGCGATCGATCCCCCGGATGAACGCAAGGTACATAAAGTCGACATGCCTCGACTGGGCGGGCTGGCCATATTCTCAGCCTTCATGCTCAGCCTGCTGATTTTTACCCAAATTAGCGGCCCTATGCTGGGACTGGTTATGGGAGCCACTATCATTTTTCTGGTCGGGGCAGCGGACGATATCTATCATTTATCCCCATTGACCAAGCTGGCGGGCCAGTCTGTGGCTGCCGCAGTAGCCATGTATTTCGGGGTCATGGTGCACTTTATGACCAATCCTTTTGACGGCCTCCTGGTTTTGGGATACTTGAGCATCCCCTTGACCTTTCTGTGGATCGTAGGCATTACCAACGCCATAAATCTCATCGACGGCCTGGATGGACTGGCCGGAGGAGTATCGGCTATAGCTGCTACAGCTATGGGAATAGTGGCCATGCGACAGGGGCAGGTGGACGTGGCTGTGGCCGCCTTGCTGCTGGTAGCGGCTATTATCGGTTTCCTCCCCTACAACTTTCACCCCGCACGCACCTTTATGGGGGATAGCGGCTCCAACTTCTTGGGCTTCGTACTGGCCTGCCTGGCCATCATGGGCACTACCAAGGGTACTGCGGTGGTTTCATTGCTGATTCCCATCATCATCCTGGGCATCCCTATTTTTGATACCTTTTTTGCCATCATACGGCGCATTAACAATCATAAACCGATTTTTCTGCCTGACAAGAATCACCTTCATCACCGCTTGATGGCGATGGGTATGAGCCATCGCCGCAGCGTGTTCATTATTTATGGTATTAGCGCTTTCTTCAGCGGGATTGCGGTTCTGTTGACTTTTACCACCAGCCCCAAAGCGTCTTTAGTTCTGTCTTTGCTATTGCTGGTCATGGTTCTGGGCGCAGACCGCATCGGATTGTTGACCGGCCGAACACGGGAACAACAGGCCCTCAGCCGCAGCAGCGAGGGCTAGTAATGCTTCATAGGAGTCACGAATATGCTTAAGACAACTCTCAGGTTTTATTTTCGCTTCATGCTGGTTTGTGTATTGGTGTTTGGCATTTGCTTTGGAGCCGGTGCCGGAATGGCCAGTTTTTTCTATCGCGGTCAACCAACTATCTCCGCGGAAGAGGAGGCTCAGGCGAGCGGACCCGAACCGACCGGCAAGCGCACCAGCATCCTGGTTCTGGGCTCAGACGAGCGTGAAGGCGAGACCGCCTCACGGTCTGACACCATCATCCTGGTTACGGTGGATCCCGATTTAAAAAAAATAGCGGTGGTTTCCATACCCCGGGATACCAGGGTTACCTTAAGCAATGGCCAAGTAGCCAAGATTAACGCCGCTCATGCCTATGGAGGTCCGGAGGGCTCAGTCAAGGCGGTTGAAAAGCTGATGGGGGTTCCCATCGATTATTATATAGAACTGAACTTTGAAGGCTTTGCCAAGGTAGTAGACACACTGGGCGGGGTAACCATAAATGTTCCCCAGCGGATGTACAAGCCTACGGAGGGCATCAATCTTTATCCCGGGCTGCAGCGCCTCAATGGCAGCCAGGCCCTGGCTTTTGTGCGCTATCGTGACTATCAGCTGGGCGATATTGACCGGGCGGAAAAGCAGCAGCAGTTTTTGCAGGCCCTGGCTGATGAGGTTTTACAGCCCAGCACCATACCCAAATTGCCGGCTATTATTAAAGAGACCAGTCCTTATTTGAATACCAACATGGGGCTGAAAACCATGCTCCAGCTGGCCACCTGGGCGCCCAAGTTCACCGCTGAATCGGTGGTAAGCCAGACTCTGCCGGGGTATTTTTATGATCAGGTGGGTGCTGACCAGCAGTTATTGCAGAGTTTCTGGGTGGCGGATAAATCCAAGGTCAATGGGTTGATTGACAGGATGCTGGAAGGACAGACGGTAGCCGTGGTTCAAGAAGGCTCGGTAGTGGTGCAGGCTAAACCGCCTGTAAGCAGCAGTTCGACAAGCAAGCAGAATGATAGCAGCGACAGCGGCAAAACTTCTGAGGATGATAAGAATAGCGGCAAAAGCAAATCTTCTGGAGATAGTAAGAGCAGCGACAAAACCCGGGCCAAATCCGGGAGCAATGATAAAGATGGGATTGATTCTATGCGCGGTGACAAGCGCAACGATGATGCTGACCACAAATCTACCAGTACGCGGGAAGCCAGGAGGACAGGCAGAACCGAATCATAGCCGCCTGAGTGCCGGTAAGGCCATGACGTTAAGCATTTAAGGCAGTGTGCCAGTACATACTGAGATTTATGACTTTTGAACACCATTCGCGATTTTTTCCTATAATGCTGAAAGTTCCCACTGTGCTTCTATGTATATATAACAGGTTAGACCGGGCAATAAGCCACAACCTGTCGAATTAACTGCACTTTCATAATGCCATTGCTATGCGCCCGCATAGCAGATATGAAGGCATATAAGCCAAGCCAGACAGCAACCTGGCTATTTTGCACTTCAAAAGGGGAGGCCTGATCGATGTATTCGGATCTTGCGCGACGCACCGCAGTGTTTAAAATTGCCCTGCTGCTTTTTATAGCCACAGCTGTATTCTTGATATGGCAGAGCCCTGCACTGGCCGCTTCCGGTACTATAACCGGCAGTGTGGTCAATGTGCGCAGCGGTCCTTCCACAGATCACACCGTTACCGGCAATTTGCTGCAGGGTACTGAGGTGACCGTTCTGGAGGAGCAAAACGGCTGGTATCACATCAGTTACAACAATCTCAACGGCTGGGTTTCGGCCCAATACATAAAAGTAACCCCAGGCGCCACAGTACAGGTTACAGGATCACTGGTCAATCTCAGATCAGGTCCGGGAACCAGCCATGCGGTGGTGGGTCAGGCCCGGCAGGGAGACACCCTGCTTCTGCTGGGAAAAGAGGGCGATTGGTGCAAGGTGCAGACCGCTTCCGGGCTGATTTGTTACGTGTCTTCCAGTCTGGTGCAAAACGGGACTGCGGCTCAAGCAGGGACTGCCACACCCCAGACCAAAGCAACCACCACCAGCACTGCAGATGGTCAGGACATCAAGGTATACCTGGATGGCGAACTGCTGAGTTTTGATGTGCCGCCGCGCATTGAACAGGGCCGTACCCTGGTTCCCCTGCGGGCTATCTTTGAAGCTATGGGAGCTACAGTGGACTGGGATCAATCCAGTCAAATAGTTACGGCCACTCGCCAGGAAGTGATAGTGCAGCTGCCCATCGGATCGAAAAGCCCTACCGTAAACGGCATAGTCTGGCCGCTTGATGTACCCGCCAAAATAGTCGGCGACCGTACCCTGGCACCTTTGCGCTTTGTGGGTGAGGCCTTTGGGGGCAAGGTAGAATGGAATGAAGCCGAACGCACCATTCATATAGAGAGCCCTGAGCCTCCATCGACTCCGGCGGTAGCAACCCCCAGCAGCAATAAGCTGGTAGTGGTACAGGGATCAACGGTGAATCTCCGGGAAGGACCCGGGACCGGATATGATAAAGTGGGCCTGGCATCAGCCGGGGAAACCCTGCCGGTGCTGGCGGAAAAGGATGGCTGGTTCCAGGTCAGCCGGGGCGGCACCCCTGCCTGGATCGCAGGCTGGCTGGTGTGCATGTCAGACGATAGCCCCAATAGCCCGGCGGTAAGCGATGATGAGCTGGTATGGTACAGTACCAGCAAGGACAAGGATGGTTTAAGGATCAATATCGAGTCAGGGTCGAGATTGGGGGCCCATGTGGACAATAAAAGCGGCAAAATGGTCTACACCATAATGGGACGGAGCTTAAAAGGCAATACTCCGCTGAATGTCAACCTGGGCGGTAAGAGTATTGTGGTCAGCGGCGAAAACCGCAACGGCGATGCGGTGATCACCGTTACTATCCCTGCCGGGCTGGAATACCGTACCGAGAAAAGCAGCGACGGCCGCCGCGAGTCGGTGGTTTTTGACAATCGCATTGTGCAGATCAGCCGCAAGGTATTCGGCAATATCGGCGACAACATAATCGTGTACACCTTAACCCCCTGCGAGTTCAGTTACAGCCTTAAAAACGACATATTGGAGGTCAGACTCAAATCGACCTACAAAGGCGTGGAGCGCTCCAGCTATGATTATCAGGTCAGCCCCTTCCTGGAAAAGATGACCATACAGGAGTCTTCAAGCTCACCCCCCGACACTATCCTGCGCATAGAAACCAAGAATCTGGGGGATTACAGCATTTTTCAGACCAGCGATGACAATGCCTTGAATATAATCCTGACCGGCAGCAAACGCAGTGACGACAAGAACAACAAGCTGGTGGTACTGGATCCCGGTCATGGAGGGCGCGATACCGGGGCCAATGGTGCCAGGCTGCAGGAAAAGGAGGTCAACCTGGACATAGCCCTGCAAGCCGGAGAGATTCTGGCCCAGCGCGGTTTCGAGGTTGCCTATACGCGGGACGACGACACTTATTTGACCCTGTCGGAACGCTGCCAGATAGCCAATGAATTGAATGCAGCGGTATTTGTATCCGTGCACTGCAACTCCGCCGAAAACTCTTCGGCAACCGGCACCGAAACCTACTATTACGCTTCCCTGGAGGATCCGGAACGGTTCATGCAAAAAGAGCAGCGCTACAAATTGGCCCGTCTTTTGCAGCAGAACCTGGTAAGGCAATTAGGGCTTGCCGATAGAGGGGTCAAGCAGGATAGATTTACTGTGATCATGGACACCAACATGCCTTCAGCCCTGGTGGAAACCGCATTTATCAACAACCCCAGCGAAGAGGCCTGTTTGATGGACAAATCTTTTAGGAGCAAGGCGGCCCGGGCTATAGCCGATGCCATAACCGAATACATGAATAAGCGCTAAAACGCCTATTCTTGCCGATAATTTGCCAACCCTGTCTGTATTTGGCTAACAGGCAGGGTTTTTATCGTCTAATAGAGGAGATATGCTAGTTTTATGGAATAAACAGGTTATGGCAGGCATCTGAGCAGGCAGCAGGGGAGGAAATATATTGGGGAAAAAAAGAAAAAAATCAAGAAATGCTGATAAAACAGAGAATTTTACCAGAACAGAATCTGCGGCTGCAGCCATCCCAGTGTATAACCAGCGGCAGGATTGGGTCTTGTTTTCCATAGCCGCCTTATTGGTGGTTTATCCCCTCTTTTTCAGGGGGTTATATTTCCCTCGTGAAATGTTTGTGACTCATATTATCAGCTCGGCAGTTTTTGTGGGGTTTTGGATAATTAAGTGGAAACGCCGGGACCTGAGGTTTATCCGCACCCCTTTGGACTGGGCGGTACTGGCCTTCGCCGCGGCCTATGCCCTGTCATTGATAACCGCCGTGCTTTTCGGAGAGGCCCTGTATGGTTGTATTAAGGCTTTCAATTATTTTATGCTCTACTGGTTGGTAGGACAGGTTATCACTGACTATGGCGGTGTGGAGAGATTGACCCAGGTCTTGCTTTTAGCCGCGCTTGGGGTAGGGATAATCGGGATTTTGGCAGCCAGTGGATTTGCAGTATACCCTTATGCTTTCGACGAGGGCTTAATCAATTCCACCCTGCAATATCATAATGCCACAGCGGCTTTCCTGGCTGCCATGAGTGTATTGGCATTATCTCTTTTGACCAGACCCAACCAATGGCCGGCGCAATTAGGCTTAAGTGTGCTGGTTTACTTTTTACAGGTTATTGTTTTCGCCACTGTCTCCAAGGGAGCCTGGCTTACCCTGGTCTTGGGAGGACTGTTTTTGGTAATAGGTATACCAGGCTGGCGAAGGGTAAAAACGGTATATTTCCTGGGCGGGTTGGCTTTAGTGGCCTTCGTAACCGGAAACCGTTTCCTGATTGCCGCTTTAAGCCCAAACCCGCAATACGGGTTGGTGTATATCATGGCCGGGGTGGCGGCTGCTGCATTGGTTTATATGCTTTGGGAGGCAGTCATATATCTTCTCAAGAACCACCCGAAAGGGAAATTGCTGGTGGGTATGGGTTGTATACTTCTGTTAGCGGCCTTGATATACCTCTTACCAAACGGCACTATGGGATTACCAAAATATGTACTTAAAGAACTAAGTGAAATTGGACAGTCCGACAACGCTAGCTATGTAACCCGCCTGGATTTTATGCGCTGGGGCTTGAGCATAGTCAAGGACTACCCCGTCTTCGGGGCAGGAGCAGGGGGATGGGACGGGCTTTACCACCGTTATCAGGATTATTTGTTTTGGACCAAAACCGTACATAACCATTTTATACAAGTATGGGTAGAGGCTGGAACCATCGGTCTTTTGGCCTATGCCGGAATATGGCTGGCTATGTTCGGGGCGATAGCCGCAATTTATCGAAACAAAAGCGAACAAATCCGCTCAGGCACAGCACGATTACTAGCTGATAATAATTGGATCCTGGCCTGGGGATTGGCCGCCACGGCTGTCACTATGGGTTTACACGCCAGTATCGACTTCGACTTTTCCCTGCCGGCCTTGTTCATCATATGGTTTACCCTTATGGCGATGATAAATGCCCTTTATATAGTTACTGGCAAATCAACAGGGTATAGTTTCTCAGGTATATCAGCTGCTGTACTATCAGTCTTGTTGGGAATGCTGGTCTTTATTATAGGGGGCAGCGCCCTGGCAGGTTATCAAAAGGCTGAATTGGCTCGCCAATTAGCCATGAAAGCGTATGATCTGACAGATACGGCAGAAAAACGGCAGGCCTTTGCCAAGGCGGCGTTACATTATCAAAAAGCCATCAATGCCTCACCATGGGAAGGGTCATACTATTCCGATCTTGCCATGGTCTATGCTGAACAGTACAACCTGGCTCGGGCTAGTGGGGAGCAGGATCTTGATGCCCTGTATAAAAATTCGCTGGATGCCATGGTTAAGGCGGATAAGCTATCTCCGGGCAATATGGTCATTCAAAGCCGGCTATTGGATGCGGCAGCGCTTTTTAACGACTTCCATCTCATAATGGCCAGACTTGATCGGACTACTGCTGCCAATCCGTTAGATATAGGCAATTACGAAGGCCGGGCCAAAGTACTGTGGAGGGCTGTTGAAACGGCCTATAAAAGCGACGATGATCGGGTGTCAGAATATTGTGAGGCTATATTACAAATACCGGAAATGATCGAAGAGCAACAAGCGCGCATAAAGAAAAACCAGGTTTTCTGGCAAGGGGCCAGGCTTGAGGTCACTCCTGAAATAGCGCTCAACATAGCCAGGGTTTATTACCTGCGCGGTCAATACCAGGAAGCCATAGCAACAGCGGAACCAGCGTATCAGATGGTACTGGAGCAAAACCAAGCTATGGATTCTGTGACAGCAGACTTGCAGGCGGTTTATGCTGCCTCCCTGCGCAGGCAAGGAGACAGGCTTAAAGCTCAGGAAGTTTTACACAGCAGACCTGATGACCGCGCTGTGTATTTATATCGTGATATGATGCAATGGGATGAATTGAAATAATTGTAATAATAACTTAAGAAAAGCGGGATTTAGCATGAATCAAATGGAGGCTAGTACTATCAGCAATCCCACTCCGGAAATAGCGGAGTCGTTGAATTCCATTGCCTGGGCAACTATGCCTCAGATACTGCGCAAATGCGCAGCTATCATCGCTTTGACAGCAGTGGATCTCCTCAGCATGGTGCTGGTCTTGGCTGCCAGCATACAGATAAGACTAGGGCTTTTGCCCCTGATATACCCGTACTTTCCCGATAAACTCCCGGAAAACCTTACTGATTACGGCTGGGCTATTCTGGGACTGTACTTGCTGTGTATGTACTATGAAGGCCTGTATACGACACGTCTGCCCTTTTGGCAGGAAAGCAGGAAAGTGATCCGCGCGGTGACTTTAACCTTCATTCTTGCTTTTGCTATTGTATCTTTGATGAAATTGGGCGGTGAGGTTTCCAGAACCGTATTGCTGGTGGGATATCTACTAGCACTTCCGGCAGTCCCGTTAGGGCGCTTCTTGACAAAGACTATGCTGAAGAAAACCGGCTTGTGGAATGAACCCTGCCTAATTGCCGGCACCGGGGCACAGGCCCGCATGATTGTGGAGGCTTTATCCAAAGATCATTATCTGGGTTATACAGTCTGCGGCTTGATTACGATGAACCCTGCAGATGATACCGGGGTTGTTCATATAAATGATCAGGAATACCTGGTTTTGGGATCTATAGGGGATTTGCCATCAGTGCTGCATAAGTATGGGATTCGCCACTTGGTAATAGCTGCGCCGGATCTGCTAGGGCCGCAGCTGGTATCAGTGGTCAATCAGGTGCAGCCGTATACCCGTTCTATTCTGGTGGTTCCTGATCTGGCAGGTATTCCCGTTATTGGCGGGGAAGCGGAATACTTCTTTAACGAACGCCTGCTGGCATTCAGAACCCGCAATAATTTGGCCAGCCGCATTAACGTAATCGGCAAAAGGGCTTTTGACATTATCGCAGGCAGCCTGTTGATAATGCTGTTAGCCCCCCTGCTCCTGCTTATAGCGATATTGATCCGTATCGAAAGCCCGGGGCCAACATTATTTGCTCATAAAAGGCTGGGTAAGAATGGCGTGCCATTCAACTGTTACAAGTTTCGCAGCATGGTGATGAACGCTCAGGAATTATTGCCGCAGTTGCTCGAAGATAATCCAGAATTGCAGGAGGAATGGAACCGGGACTTCAAACTCAAGCATGACCCCCGGGTCACACGAATAGGAAGGATTCTTCGCCAGACCAGCCTGGACGAAATTCCCCAGTTGATCAACGTGCTTAAAGGTGAGATGAGCCTGGTAGGACCGCGTCCCATAATAGCTGAAGAAATGGAACGCTTTGGTGATGCGGCCCGGGACTATATGATGGTTTCGCCGGGAATGACCGGTCTGTGGCAGGTAAGCGGCCGCAGCGATATTGATTACCAGGAGCGCGTTTTGATGGAATCATGGTATGTACGCAACTGGTCATTGTGGCTGGATATTTCCCTGTTATTCAGAACTGTAGGGATTGTGTTAAACCGCAAGGGAGCATACTAGCGCGAATGGAACATTGGCGATATCGACTTCAAATAAAAAGCAGCACTAAACAATTAATGTGGTGAGAAGTATTTAGCTGATGAGGATTTTACTGGATAGCCGTATGATTAGAATTTCCGGCATTGGCCGGTATATTTACATGCTAACTGCCACAATGCTTACAGACTATCCACAACTTCAAGTGGTGTTGGCTGGTTTTTCAATCCATAATCAAGAATTTATTGGCCAGCTGGGCGAGGTACAGCAGAAGCAAATTGAAACAGCTGTTTTTGAAGCTCCCATATTCAGTATTGCTGAGCGACTAAAAGGCATGCAGGTCATTAACAAACACAGAGATGTGGATTTAGTGCATATACCACACTTCAACGCACCCTGGAACCTGCCGGCAAATAGTGTGGTAACTGTTCACGACCTGATACCGTTTAAACTTAAACGCATGGGTCCGCGTAACCCCTTAAAGCATAGGGCAGGGAAAATGGTGCTAGAGAATAGCTTAAAGAAGGCCGGGAGGATTATCACCGTTTCCCAGGCTACCGCGCGCGACCTGCTGCAATCATATCCCGACCCGGCATTGCAGGAAAAAATCCGGATTATTCCCTTGGGAGTGTCGCCTGAATTCTTCCCCCTGCCACATCAGGAGATAAAAGCTTTTAAAGCTCGACACCATCTGCAGCACTATTTATTGTTTGTGGGCAACCGGTCCCCGCACAAGAATCTGAAAAGATTGTTAAAGGCCTATGCCATGCTGCTTGAAAAATATCCCGCTTTGCAACTGGTTATCGCCGGTAAGCGTACTGTCTTGCCCGATGAGGTGGATATGGTGAAAAAGCAGCTGGGACTGAATATGGTTCGAGAATATGAAAACTGTTCAGATAAGGATTTGCACAGCCTGTACTGTGGTGCGGAAATGCTTGTGTTTCCCTCGCTTTACGAAGGCTTTGGATTGCCTCCACTGGAAGCCATGGCCTGTGGAACCGCAGTGGTAGTATCCAATACCACTTCTTTGCCGGAAGTGGTCGGTGACGCCGGCCTTTATGTGAACCCGCTGCAGACTGCTGATATCGCCGAGAAGGTTGATATGCTGCTTTCTGACCCAACATTGCGGAACCGTTTACAGGCCCAGGGCTGTCAACGAGCGGCCATGTTTAGCTGGCACAACACCGCCCGGGCAACTATGGCGGTTTATCAGGAAATATTAAAAGGGTAAGATCATGAAAATTGCTTTAATACACGACTGGGTAATCGAACTGGGTGGAGCCGAAAAGTGTTTGCAGTTGTTCCAACAATTGTATCCACAGGCACCGTTATATACATTGCTCTATAAGGATGCCAGCCTCAATGCCCTGGGCTTTGACCTGTCCCAGGTCAAAGCTTCCCTGTTGCAAAGGCCCGGGGTTATTAAAAATTACCGTTCTTACCTGCCTTTCTATCCGTATGCTATCGAGCAATTCGATTTAAGTGATTATGAGGTGATACTGTCCAGCAGTCATTGTGTTGCCAAAGGGGTATTAACTAACTCTCAGCAGATACACATCTGTTACTGCCATACCCCGATACGCTATGCCTGGGATTTGACTCACCAGTACCTGGAAGAAAACCGGCTGCAAAAGGGTTTGAAATCGGCTCTGGCCAGGGCAGTGTTACACTATCTACGCATATGGGACGCCAGTTCATCTTCCCGGGTGGATTACTTTGTAGCCAACTCCCGCTATACTGCAGCACGCATATGGCGATCTTACCGGCGCGAAGCCGAAGTGATTTATCCTCCGGTAAACACCGAGCAATTTGCCGTACCCAGGCGCAAGCCTGAATATTTCTTGTTTGTATCCCGCCTGGTCAAGTATAAACGGGCCGACCTGGTGGTAGCAGCCTTTACCCGTATGGGATTACCTCTGGTGGTGGTGGGAGACGGACCGGAAATGCGGTACTGCAAGTCTCTAGCCGGTAATAACATCGAATTTGTGGGGTATCGCAATAATGAAGAACTCTCATCCTTAATGGCCGGGGCCCGGGCTTTGGTATTCGCTGCCCAGGAAGATTTCGGGATTGTTCCGGTTGAGGCTCAGGCCAGCGGCACACCGGTGATTGCTTTGGGGAAGGGGGGAGTTACGGAGACAGTTATACCAGCTAATGGTCATAATTGGAACCAGGCTACCGGAATATTCTTTATGGAGCAGGAAATAGATTCACTGATCGAAGCTGTAAATATCTTCTTGAGATGGGAGGATTATTTTGATACGGAAGTTATTCGGCAAAACGCCCTGCGCTTCAATCAGGAACGGTTCAAGCGGGAAATACAGGCCTATGTGAGTTCAAAATATGAAAATAAACCGAATACAAAGTAAAAGTAATAGAATTAGGGGAAAATTTGTTTGCCTTACCACCTTAGTGATAAGACAAATGAATTTTCCCCTGTCCTGTAGTTACCATTATCCAAGCCCATTGTCTGAAATGTTATATTCTCCGCCAGTAGTGTTGATTAAGTCCTCATAATTTATGACTACCGGAGTATCATATTCCTGTTTTCGCACTACTTCGTTCCTCCTAGCCACATTAAGTCCCTCCTTCGGAAGGCATTCCTGCGGTAACATCCCGTAAGTCTTCATATACTACAACGCTTGGGGTTTCATAATCCTGTTTTGCCATTCTATTCCCTCCTTATTTCTTATATTCAAACCGCCTGCGGAGTCTCAACAAAGCTTCAGGCTATACGTGCACCGGTTATTTATTTTGACGGGACCGCCTTGCTCCTATGCACAAATATGTATAAGCATATGATATAATTTTTGCAGTTTATTGTAAATTTATTTTTGAAAATTATGGAGAAACAAGGGGGTTAACCGGTGCGGGTCTTAATAAAAAACCAAGACGTAATCTGGCGTGAGGTTGATGGAGAAACGGTTTTACTCAACCCGGTAACCGGCAGGTACTTTGGCCTAAACAAAGTTGCCTGCTCTTTTTGGAATAAAGTAGACGGAAAGACCACGATTGATGAAATTATCGACCAGATGCTGGAGGAATATGAAGTTGAGCGGGAGGTTTTAGCACGGGATATCGAGGAATTAGTTAATACACTAACCCGGTTTGAATTATTGCTATAAAATATGCTGTAAGTCTAATATTGGGGATGTAGTTGTGTGGCAATACAAAGGATATAGTTTTCCCCGGGATATATATTTATTAGCCTGGATAGGGGGCTTACTTCTTTACTATGATTGTTTGATCCGCTTCCGCCCTTTACCCGAGATTCTTAAGAGGATTCACTCCAATAATAAGGTACGGCTGGAATCAGATAGTAAACCACCTACAGTGGCCCAGCTTCAGACTATGGACAAAATTTATCGGGGTGCTACCTTTTGGTTGACCCGCATCGGCCGAAGTACGCGACCTTGTCTGCGGCGCAGCCTGGTTTTGTATCACTGGTCGGCAGCCCAGGGACTGTGCACCCGGGTAGTTGTAGGGGTTAGGAAGGATGGCTCGGACTTGCTGGGCCATAGCTGGCTTATGCTGGACGGACAGCCTTTCAATGAAGAACCCGGATTATTGGACCGGTATACCGTTTTTTTGGAAGGGTAATGCTATGACCCATCAGGATTCACAGATAAAGTGGTATGAACTTTCAGGACATACTATTTGCATCAAGTGCAATCAGCCTGAGTGGCTTAAAAGGATAAGCGATTTTTTAAGCATGCCCGAAGGCCAGGGTGGCACGGCGCACTTGTGTCTGGATCTGCAGGTTGTTGAGGCGGAATATGTTGATCGCCTCATGCCTCTGCCTGAAGCACAATTAAAGATTCCAGATTTTACCTTAAGGCTCAATCGCCACGTAACCATGCACACTTATCTGGGCAACACCGAGCAATGGACTGATTATGAAGGCTACGCCCGCACCTATGTGGACTATTTACATGGAACCGCTAAAGTCCTGCTCTTCAGCCATAATGATATCTTGTCTTTGTATACCGATTTACTCTTTGCTTATAACTTAATAAACCAGCTTATGATTAAATACAACTATTTTTCTGTACATGCCTCCTGTGTGCAATTTAACGGAAATGGGATTATGCTTAGCGGCAACAGCGGGCGTGGCAAGTCGACGGCTATATTTGCCCTTTTACAGCATGGTTTTAAAGTCTTATCCGACGAACGTGTTTTGCTTTATCATTCCGATAATGGTTATCGGGGCTGCAGTATATCCGATATCATTAAAATCCGGGAAAAGGCTCGAAAGTTGTTTTTCCCCGCTCTATTGCCGGAGAAGGCTTATGCTACTATCGATGATGATCATTATTATAATTGCCGGACGATAAGCCCGGGCAGTTGGTTAGCAGATACCAGGATAAATAACTTTCTGGTCATTAACCAATCCGGCACCCCGCAGAGCCGCTTGATAAGGATCAATCCCACCCGGGTGGTGGGAGAGTTTTTCCCGGTTACCATGAAACCCTATGAAAGCAAACCAGCCGCTATAAAAAGGTTTAACTTTCTGATGGACTTTCTTTCCTCAGTTCCCTGTTACCAGCTTGAATTCGGTACCGACATGGACCGATTTGTGGCTTTGCTGCAGTCTCTGGCAGAGGATTAATTGCTATGAAAAAGATCCTCCGATTGGTCCGAAAACAAATGAGGCCAAAGGTTTTAAAAAATAAGCAGGTCAAGGGGACTGCCAGGCCCCGGCAAGCCTTGTTAAAGGAAAGGCCACCTGCAGTATTGCGCATTTCCAATTCAGACCACTACTGGACAGCAGTTGAATCTGCCTGGCAACAGTTGTGGGCGAATTGGTTTAAAGGGCAGAGCATTCTGGTGAAAATCAACCTTAACAGCGCAGATCCTTATCCTGCCTCCACATGCCCGGTTTTTTTGCGAGAATTCCTGCATTTTTTGCAAAAAAGCGGGGCAGGTGAAATCCTGGTCGGGGATTGTTCCGCAGTCAATAGCCTGCCAACCCGCCGCGTTGCCCGCCGTATCGGCCTGGATGTTGCTGTTGCCGGTTTGGCCAGTCTGGTCTTTTTTGATGAATTGGAGTGGGTTGAGGTCGCTATACCGGGACAGTATCTGGATAAGGTTACGGTTCCCGGGCTTTTATATGAGGTCGACCGGGTAATAAATCTAACCAACCTAAAAACGCACTGTCTGGCAGACTATAGCCTGGCTTTGAAAGCCGCGGTCGGTTATATGCATCCCCTGGAGAGAATCAGCATGCATAAGGACAACCTGCAGCAGAAAACAGTGGAGATAAACCTGGCAGTTATGGCTGACCTCACCGTAATCGATGGCAGGATGGCAATGATAAGTGGCGGCCCGGCCAGGGGCGCTACCTGTCCGGCTGATTTGCTCCTCATCGGCGATCACCCCGCTGCAGTCGATTATCAAGCTTACCAGGAATTGTATAGGCTCAAGCAACAGCATAACTGTCTGGAACATTTTCGTGAAAATCCTTTAGATATGCCACAGCTGGAACACGCTGCCCGGGTATGGCCGGTGAATGACTGGCAGCAGTATCAGCTGCTGCAATATTAGGAGCCTTGAGAAATGAGAATCCTGTTAATCTACCCTTATGCCAGCTATAAAACCATGCCACCATCGAGCTGGGTGCCCCTGAGTCTCCCCTACCTGGCAGGCCTGCTGAAACAAGCGGGACATGAGGTCAAAATTATGGATCGATTTGCCGCGCAATACAAACTGGGCGGCAACCAAGCCTTGATTGATAAAGCCATGCTGCAGACTATTACCGAGTTTAAACCCGATTTGATCGGGATAAATGCCGTTTCCCCCCTGGTTTATGACCTGGTTGAAACCGCTGGCTTGATACGCCAGATTTACACGGGACCATTACTGGCCGGAGGGCATCACGTAACCGCCCTTCCTGAAGCCACACTGCAAAAGATTCCCGAACTGGATGCGGTAATAACTGGAGAGGGAGAGTATTCTCTGCTGCGTTTCGTTGAGGGCGCCAAAGCTGCTGACATCCCCGGTTTATGGTGGCGTGACAACGGCCAGATCAGGAGTAATCCAGCAGAGCCCATCACTGACCTGGATAAGCTGCCTTTTCCCGATTTTTCCAGCCTTGATTTATCATACTATCTTAACCGGGGATTAGAAACCATCAGGCATCATTATGTTTCAACCATATCCTTACTGACCTCGCGCGGCTGTGTGAAAAAATGCGAATTCTGTACAGAATCATTGACCTATGGCAAAGGGGTGCGCTTTCACAGTCCAGAATATGTAGTGGAACTGCTTGGCAAGGTGTATCGAGATTATGGGGTTGAGGGTATTTATTTTCACGATAACGATTTCCTGATAAGCCGTTCTCGGGTTGAAGCCATATGTGACCTGATGATCAAACGCGGTTTACAGCGCCACCTGATTTGGGCTATACAAGCCCGGGCTGACCACATTGAACCCGAAGTGGTAAGGAGGCTAAAGCAGGCAGGTTGCGTTCTCATCGAAATGGGGATAGAGTCGGCTTCTCAGCAGACCCTCGATTCCATGCACAAGGATAGCACGGTGGAGATCAATGAACGTGCCATAAAAATCTGCCAGCAGGAGGGCATGAAAATACATGCCTATATGCTGACTGGCGTAGAGGGTGAAACCATATCTGATCTGGAGCAGCGCTTGGCCTGGCTAAAAAAAATGCGGGTTTTTTCTTTTAGCTGGTCGCCATTGCAGGTTCATCCTGGAACCAGGTTGTATCAGCGCCTCAGGCCAGGGGTATTTGAAAACATGCCCTGGAGCAGGGAAATAGTCCAGGATTATTATAATAATCAGCAGTTATCCGAGATTCCCCCAGCCGAAAGGCAAGCCTGGATGGAGCGCAACTATATGCCCTATATCCGGAGACGCAGGCGGCTTAATCTCATTCGATCCAACAATGTCGAACGCTTGTGGGATTTCTTTGAAATGAAGATAAACAGAAACTCTTCACATCGGGAATTTTTTGAGGGATAAAAATGGCTAATAAGTGTGCTAACCAATTTATTGCCACTTTTCTACGCGTATATTTCGGCAACTCAGACAGCAGAGCACTATTCCGGGAATGGCGGCAAGGCAATCAAACCGACATCATCAAAGGTATTATTAGCCATGGATTGGCCGGGTTTTTTTACCATCAGCTCCGGGCTCACCCGGAATGGGGTCTGCCGGTTGAATTGCGGCATGGCTTAAAAGCAGCAGCTCAGGTAATCGCCCTGCAAAATGCGGTTTATGAAAGGGAAGGCAGGAAAATCACTACGGCTTTTGAAGAGCACAGTATCCCATACCTGATTTTAAAGGGTTTTTCTCTGGTTGATCAGCTATATGAAGATAGTGGTATAAGGCCTATAAGTGATATTGATATCTATATTTACCGCTCGGATTATGCAAGAGTACGAGAAATATTAGTCAAGGCTGGCTATCAAACCCCGGCGACTGCCGATTATCGTGGTTCCCTGGAAGATTTCTTGAGGATTTCTGAGGCTTATTTCACTGAAATGCATTTTGTTAAATCGCTGGGCAAGATCAACATAAATGTAGACATACACTGGGGTATAGACGGGCTATGGGAAGGTTCGCCTTTAAAGGCGCTTTTTCCCGTTGAGGAATACCCATGGATGCAATACCAACGCAGAGCCCGGGTTGGCCTTTGGAATTTCTCTGTCTTAAGCTGGGAAATGCAATTCCTGCATATAGCCAGCCATTTTGCACTGCATCACCAATTCCAGGGAGTTAAGTGGCTTTTGGATATATGTCTTATGCTCGAAAAAGTGGGTGCAGAGCTGGATTGGGATTTCATCTGGCAGACAGCCGGGACCGCTGATAACCGCAAGGTAATTGCCGTCATCTTACGTATGGTGGAGGATGAAACCGGGCTCAAGGCCGAAGGAGTGCCACCCTGGCAGTTCTTTTGGAGCGGCAAGGCTTTACCCGGTGAATATTCTTTTTATCGGCGCCGGTTATTAAACCAGTCCAGCAAAAAAGGGCAATACCTGGCCTATATCATGCTACCCTTAAAAATGCGCGACAAGTGCAGGGTATTAGGTTATTACCTGTTTAACCCCGAGGCGGTCTCACACTGGCGCAATGAGGAGTTTAAGCTAGCATGGCGCTGGTGGCAGCCTTTCTATTTGCTGTACCGGGCAGGTGAAGAGTTTATCAACCAGCGGCGCTCGGGTTGAGGTACATTCCTGGATTCCGCTTCAGCGAGACGAAATAGGAGGAATAATATGATTTTAATAACTGGAGGAGCAGGATATATCGGTTCGCATGTAGTGAAGGAGATCGCTCAGGCCGGTTACGATGTGATAATACTGGATAACTTTTCTACGGGAAACCGTGCGGCAGTTGATGCATTGCACACCCTATTAAAGGCTATCCCGGGATCGGGCAGAATCGAGCTGGCAGTTGGAGACTGCGGTGATGAAACCCTGCTGGATTCCATCTGTCAACAGCACCACATCGAGGCGGTAGTGCACCTGGCCGCTTTCAGCGAGGTGGGGGAATCGATGCAGGATGCCGCCAAGTATTTCACCAACAACACTGCTCAGACCATATATTTGTTGAACAGCATGAAGCGCAACCGGGTAAACCACCTGGTATTCTCCTCAACTGCGGCGGTCTATGGACAGCCGTTGCAAACCCCTATCACAGAGGATCACCCTTTAAGACCCACCAATGTTTATGGAATGAGCAAAATGATGATAGAATTCATGCTGCCCCGCTACAGGGCTAATTACGGCTTGAATTACGTTTCGCTGCGCTACTTTAATGCCGCCGGAGCCGACAACAGTGCCTTAATCGGCGAGAAACATCGTCAGGAGTCACACCTGATTCCACTGGTCATATTGCGGGCTATGAACAAAAAGTCACAGTTCACCGTTTTCGGCGATGATTACGACACCCCTGACGGGACTTGTTTGCGGGATTACATTCATGTCAGCGATCTGGCCCAGGCCCATCTGCTGGCCCTGCAGGCCTTGCTGAAAGGGAACATTACCGAACGGGTTTATAATTTGGGAAATGGACGGCCCCATTCGGTACGGGAGGTTATCGCTGCGGTCGAGGCTATTTCCGGGAGACAGCTGGAATACGACATAGGCCCGCGCCGGCCCGGCGATCCCAGCATACTGCTGGCCAGCTCCCAGAGGGCTATGGACGAGCTCGGCTGGCAGCCCCAATATCCCCAACTGCAGGACATAGTCGCATCCGCCTGGAAATGGCATCAAAGCGAGAACTGGTAAAGCCTCTGAATAAAACAGTCCTGCTTTTAGGCCTGAAATCTGCATCATTAAGCCCTTTGGTTGGCATATTTTGGAACATGCCCTTATTGGGACGAATATCATATCATAATCATGCTTCGAGCTCAGCTGCGGCCAATTTCATATTTAAAGAGGGGGCTGCCAATGACATGTAAACCTATCGAAGCCGTAAAAGAGCAGGTTATCGGCATTGTGCCCTCTTACGAGGAAACTGGCGATCTTACCAGGATTTTGCTGGAAGAGGGCGAACATTTTTGGGAGAAGCGCAGTGTTGGGACGATCATAAAAGCCCTGGCCAGATGCTATTTAGTAGACTTGAAAGAACAGAAAGGCCGTCTGCAGGATTTTTTCCAGAGGCGCAAACTGCTGCCTTTCTACCTGAGCAATAGCCGGGTTTTCATACCGGTGAAGGTCAGGAAGGCTTTGATCAAAAATGATGCCTGTTATGGCTACATCAACTGGCGTTATGTTGAGAGCATCACCAAACAGGACAGCGGGGGCACTGTAATTAAAATGCGCCACAATCTGGTGCTGAACAGCTTGAGCAGCACTACCCAGCTGATTCAACAATTGCACATGGGGCGGCAGCTGTTTGATTATCTACAGCAGAGCTCCGGTGAAAACCCAAGTGGTGAGAAATTGCTGTTAGAAGCTGCACGGCTGCTGGCCGGCTCTCTGGATCTCCTGCACATTGGGCTGGGAAAACTGGGCAAAAATGGATAAGGCGTTCTCAGCTTAGCAAGTTTTGCCGGCAGGAAAGCGCAAGATAATAAGCGAAGTATTCGTAATAACATGGCAAATGTAACTTTTTGTGATTATTAGTTGGTAAATATAGATATTTATAATTTTATAGAAGTTATAGATATTTATAGAAACAACAGCCTGCAGTTGCCGCGGTACGGCAGATCTCGAAGATAGCCGGATCCAGACAACTGCAATTTGTGAGCGGAGATATATAAATGTTGAAAACGGGTTTTTGTGGCAGAAGACGAAGCAGGGTTTTCGTTCTCATATTCATGATTATCCTGGGTTGTTCATGGTGTTTGGGGCCGCTGCAGGCTGCAGCAAAGGCCAAGCCCAGTCTGCTGAGCGACCGGGCTGCTGGTATTGTAAATGCCACCCCTTTTTACCCGGGCAACTTTATTATTCCGGGCGGATTAAGCGGCAAAGGCCAGCTGATAGGCATTGCCGACAACGGCCTGGATCGCGGCAGCCTTAGTGATATTCATCCTGACTTGAGCAGCGATACGGGTCAAGCCCCGCGCATCAGTTCGCTTAAATCAGTTTCTGGTCGGGCCATCCCCGATGACCCTTCCGGGCATGGCACACATATGGCCGGCGTACTGGTGGGCAGCGGCAAATCCTCACAGGGTAAATATCACGGTATCGCACCTGATAGTTCACTCTATTTTCAAGCCCTTCTGGATGAAGACGGTGAATTAAGGATTCCCGCTAACCTGGCGGAGCTCTACGACCCGGCTTATCAGGCCGGGGTACGGGTTTATGTAAACGGCTGGGGCAATCCCGGCAACAGCTACCGGGGTTACAGCCGCCAGACAGACTCGTTTATAGCTGAACATCCTGATTTTCTGGTCTTGTTTGGAGCCGGCAACAATGGACCAGCGCAAGGCTCACTGAGCGCTGAAGCAAACAGCAAAAATGCCCTGGTGGTTGGTGCCAGCCAGCTGCCCAGGCCTGGTCTGGACATGGACAGCGTTGATGCCAGCCAGGTATTGTCATCATCCAGCCGGGGGCCGACGGCTGATGGACGCATCAAACCGGATCTGCTGGCCCCTGGTGCCAACATCGTGGGGACATGCTCCAGCCTGGTAACCAGCAATTTCGAAAGCAACCCGGCTTATATCACTATGAGCGGCACCAGCATGGCCAGCGCGGTAGCCGCGGGAGCAGTGGCTTTACTCAGGGAATACCTTGAGACTCATCGTCATCTTGACCATCCCAGCGCGGCTTTGATCAAGGCATTACTGATTAACGGTGCCCGTTTTGATCCCAATAACATATCGTCACAGGGCTTTGGCATATTGGACCTGGCCGGCACTATATTGCCTGTAAAAGACCGCACTGTGGAATATGTCAACCAGGCCAGCCTGTCAGCACAAGAGACCCGCGAATATCACATCAGCCTGGATAAAGCCGGAGGTTTGTTCAAAGCTACCCTGGCCTGGACCGATCCCCCTTCTGAAGCCGGGGCCTCAAAGGTGCTGGTAAATAACCTTGATCTGGTGGTGAAAGACCCGGAAGGGAAATTACACTATGGCAACGATTTTTCCGGCAGCGGCAGGATTGACAGCACGAATAATGTCGAACAGGTTGTGATAAGTAATGCCAGGGAAGGCGAGTATACCATATATGTTAAAGCTGCCAGCCTTGCTGAGGGCTTTACGCGGCAGTCTTATGCCCTGGTATACGGCCAGGCCATGCAGCATGAGACTGTTGCGGTCGAGTCCGGGGGTAAACTGGTGCTCACGGATGGCACGGCTTATACCGGCTCTGTAGACTATGATCAGACCAAAACCATTCTCACCGCAGACCGGCCCGAGGCGAAAATCGGAGGGGAATTGTACTGGAATGATAAAAACTCCTATCTCTTCTTGCAGACCTGGGAAAGCGGCGGGGTACAGATGCTGACCACATCAACCGGCAGCCTGATAATGGAGGTTAATCCCCAGGCCAGGGAAGGCGGTTATTATTTGGACCGGCAGTGGCAGGAATCCCGTCAGGTGCAGGTAAATGGCCAAGCCATAGACAATTCCCATGATTTTCCCACCGGGGCCCATATAAATGCCGTGGTCAACCCCCTCTATCAGGTGCTGTGGCAGGCTAATGCGGCAGCCGCGCCAGTAGAGGGTTATATCAAAAAAGTCGATTATGCCACCCGCCAGATCTGGCTTATCAATGATGACCAGCCTTACAGGCTCTATCCGGGTGCAGCCATTAATGTCAGCAACAGCATCGCCGGCAGCATAGCCGAAGCCATTCCTTACGGGTTTGCGCAAAGTGTCGATCTGGAAGGACTGCTGCCGGGCATGAAGGTCAAAATGGTAATAACCCCGAAAACACGGTGGGTAAATTACATCACCGTGCAGCGCGATCTGGTGATTGCCAGGGTAACTGGTATATCCCTGGAGACCGAAACCCTGAACCTCAACAATGGGGGTTCCTATACATTGTTTCCTGGAACCCAGATTTACCGGGATGGGATCGAGGCCCGCCTGAAAGACATTCAGCCGGGAGATTACGTGGTCGGAATGCACCTGCCCGGTTTATCAAGGTTCCTGCAACTGGAGGCATACAGCCAGGTGGCCTACGGCCGGGTTATTTATTTCAATGATAATACCCAAACCCTGTATTTCTTTAATCAAGACAATCAAATCCAGGAATGCCAGCTCAATCAACAGACCAGCTGTTTTCGCAGCGGCAGCCTGTTGTCCAAACCCGCCTTTGAGCCCGGATCATGGGTACGGGTGCTTTTAGCACCGGACGGCAGCCAGGCATTACGGGTAGATGAGGCCGCTATAGCGGAGACCGCCGAAAAGACCCTGGTTAAGTACGATGCCGTAACCCAGATGTTTGTTATGGATGACGACAGCCTGTACCAGTGTTTGCCCTCAACACTGGTGAGCAGCGGGGGCTTTGCCTTAAGCCCGGAGGATATGATCGAAAAGCGCAAAGTGCGCTTGATCACCCTGGCGGGGGAAGGGGGAAAATCCTATCTGGCAGCTATAGAGGGGGACCAGGACACAGGAGCGGCTGCTCCCCGCCTGGAGGTTAAGGCCGAGGTGTTAAACGGGGCCTTGATAATAAGAGGTGAAACTGACGCTGATCGCATCGTGGTCTACCGCCAGGACCAGAGCCGGGTCAGGCTTGAGCCCGAAGCCGGTGGCCGCTTCAACCGGCTTCTGCTCCATAATCCAGGCGAGGACAGCATTAAGGTAGTGGCCATCAATACCGCCAATGGTGCGGTGTATGCCCGGGAGGTAGCGGTAGCCCCATTTAGCCCGCCCAGAACCCAATTCACTGATATACAGGATAGCAATCTGGCCCAGCAGGTTATGAAACTTGCCGAGGAGGGGATCATACAGGGCTATGATGATGGAACCTTCAGGCCTTATGCCAGCATTACCCGTCTGGAATTGGTAAGCCTGCTGGCGCGTTATCTGCAACTTGATAACCCGTCGATCAGAACCGGGTTCGCTGATGACCAGCTAATTCCCTGGTGGGGAAAAGGATGGGTAGAAGAAGCCCGCCGCCTGGGCTTGATTAAAGGGTACGAAGATGGCAGCTTTCGCCCCCAGCAGGCGGCCACCCGAAGCGAGATGGCCATCATCATGGATAAGGCCTACCGCCTGCTGGGAACATCACAGGGCCGCAGCTTATTTGAACCGGCGGGGGATATTCTCCTGGCCCCGGAATGGGCGCAGCCGGCCATACTTAAAGGTTATCAGCGGGGGATTTGGCCGGATACCTGGCAGAGCGTGTTCAAACCGCAAAACTACCTGACCCGTGGAGAAGCGGTGCTGTTGATATCCAGGCTGGAGTGGCCGTAGCACAGTAAAAAAGGGCTATCCGAAATGTCCCTGCGGACCTTCTAGATAGCCCTGGTTATCGTTAAATGGTCACATCAGTTTTGAATCCACAAAACTACGGTTACCACACCGGCCTTTTGTTTCCAATCGCCCAGCTGCTGCTGCAGCTCCGCTATCTGTTGATCCAGCTGTTTGAGCCGAGCAGGATCGCTGGTTTCACTGCGCTGAGCACTCAGGCTGAGGAATTGTTCCAGGGCCTGGGTATAGGCCTGGGAAATATCCTGCTTATCATCGCTGCGGCTCAACACCGTACCCAATGTACTGAGGCTGTTTATCAGGGCTTGCTCCTGCCCCCGGTTAACCGCCAGCTTAAAGAGGTTGTAGCTGATCCCTTCCTTGACCTGCTGCCCCAGCCTCTCAGCCGAAACCCCATATGGTGAAGCAATGGCCTGTACCCTCTCAAAAATGGCATCCTGTTCTTCTGAAAGGCGGATTACCAGCATAGTGGAAAGGATGTTGCGGTTTTCCGCACTAAGCAAGACCGGCGCAGAGGAAGCCTGAAGAGTCGAGGTATTCCCCGGGGGATCACTGGCAGCTACCTCCAGGGGAGAATCAGGCGGCTGGGTGCCTGTTGCCGGTGGTATATCTTCGGGAGCAGTCTTGATCACTGCATCATTATCATGATTATCAGCCGGGGCTGGAGAATAAGCCGGATCCGATGGCTCCCCTTCAGGTTCATGCACTGCTACCGGCGGCGGGGCAGGGCTGTTGGATGTAAACCCATTTAAAGCGGTGAACAACAGGAGCACTGCTGCAGCCGCAGCTGGCACCATCGTTTTCCAGCTTCTATTAAGCCAGCCCGAAAGTGAAGCCACAGTGCCGGACCTGTCAGCCTGTTGCTGTATGGTCGCCATCACCGCATCTTTTAATCCGGCCGGGGCCGGCAGTATATCCTTGCCCATGCAACGCAACCAGCTGGACAATTGCACCAGATCCTGATAATCGCTGCGGCAATGCTCACAGCCTTCCAAATGCAGCTGTACCTGCAGGGCTTCTTTGCCCTCCAGCATCCCGTCCAGGTAGGGTGATATCAATTGTTGGGCTTCTCTGCAATTCATTCTCTTCACGCCCTTTATTTGCTCTACACTACGCTGCTCTATTGACTACCGCCATTTTGTCCGGCTTTGATCTCTTTCAGCAGGGCTTTGCGGGCCCTGTTGATACGCGACTTCACGGTTCCTAAAGAGCAGTTCAAAAAGCCGGCGATATCTTCGTAACTATAGCCTTCCATTTCCCGCAGAACCAGGACTGCTTTGTACTCCGGGGGCAGGCGGTTTAACGCCTGCCGCACCTGCTCGTGCAGTTCGGTGCGCTCCAGGATCTCCAGGGCTGATTCCTGGCTGGCCGCCAGCTCGCGGCTCAGCTCGTTGTCCCCATACATCAAAGGTTCATCCAGAGAGACCATTACCGCCCTTTTTTGCTTGCGGCACCAGTTGATCCACAGGTTGATGGCGATGCGGTGCAGCCAGGTCCCAAAATCGGCCTCTTCCCTGAAAGAGCGGATATTCTTAAAAGCCTGCACGAACACATCCTGGGCCAAATCCTGTGCATCGTAATTATTGTTGGCCAAGTGGACACAGTGAGTATAAACCCTATCCTGGTAAAGCAAGACCAGTTCCTCAAATGATTTAAGGCTGCCCTGCTTGGCTTCTTTGATCAGATCATTTACCGGAATCACGCATTTTACACTCCCGGTTCCACCAGAACTAGTCTGGCTAATTTATTAGACATAGCCGATAACAAAAAAGTTCCCCCGAAATGGCAGATTGTTCAAAAATTTCTGCTACATTATTATAACTGGGTTTTTATCTGGAAAAATCTCTTATGTTCTCTTATCCGGTTTCTACATTATAGCATGGAAAAAAAGGCCTGATCCCACATATTCGGGTGGATTATCAGTCAGCTTTCAAAGGGCCAGGGGCTGAGCCTCACCGACCCCGCCAGGGCTGACTGTGGAAAGGCTCAATATGTTGGACAACTATCTATTATTTAGTAATGACAG
>LFSQ01000136.1:1394-5183 GCA_001512785.1 Syntrophomonas sp. DTU019 | reverse complement strand
TAAATAATATAACTTCTATAGGAGAATGTGGGACTTTGACAATGAGCAAAGTCCTTTTTTATTGGCCTGGACGAATACCTTGACAGACATAGTAATATGATATATATTAAACTACGAGAGGTGTTATAATATGGGTGGTAGAATATCGACAGATTTGATACGCGGGCATACCGATACCATTATCTTAAACATACTTCGCCACGGAGACAGTTATGGCTATGAGATTTATAAAACCATTATCGCTTTGAGCGGTCGGCAATATGAACTCAAGGAAGCCACCCTCTATTCGGCCTTCCGGCGCCTGGAACAGGACGATTTGATCACCTCTTACTGGGGTGACGAGACTCAGGGAGGCAGGCGCAAGTATTACCGCATAACCAAAAAAGGTCTTGAGACCTACGAACAGAATTTGAAAGACTGGCGCTTTGCCAAGGGGATTCTGGATAAACTGATAGAAGGAGGCCTGGAGAATGTTGACAGGCAATAGTCGCCTCAACGAGAAAATCAATGATTACCTTGACCACCTATTTTCCGGGGTTGGCCCCAGTCAACCGCTTTTTGATTTAAAAGAAGAGCTGGCCATCAATCTTAAGGAAAAGACTCAGGATATCATGGCCCGTGGTCTGGATGAAGATCAGGCTTTCAAAGAGGCGGTGGCTTCGATGGGCGACTTGAGCGGCCTGGTGGAGGATATGCGCCAACTGGGTCAGGATACCGCCAGGCAAACCGTGTATACCTCTATGAGTGCCCGTATTTCTACCGCCGGCATAGTGATTGGGGTATTATTAGTACTGTTTGGATTATTCACTTCAGCTATGTTATATTCCATGAACGGTTCCGTGGACGGTTCCGGGGTTGAGGTAGTGGGACCCGGTATATTCGTGGTTGCCGGTGGAGCGCTCCTGACCTACAGCATACTGACCAGGGAAACCAGATATAAATACGCCATGAATAAGATTCGGGCAGGCCTTTACGCTATTTCAATAGGACTGTTGCTTTTCAGCATCTTTACTGGCTTCGTAACCCGTTATGCCACCGGGGAGATGTTTATTACCATAGCTTCGGTGATGATATTCTTCCTGGCAGGCACAGGATTGTTTTTAACCCTGGCCTTAACCGGTACCGATCGCCGCAAAAAAGGCTAAGGAAGGGCAATCAACTTCACTGACTGGCCTGTTCAAATATAGGACAACGACCAAACAGCGATGGCTTCTCGTTTTCCTTATTTTGATAATAGGGGTCTGGTAATGTTAGAACTATTGATCACATTATTAACATTAATAATCATTCTGCTGTTTATATCCGCTCTGGTGATAGTGTCTAAGCTATTTCCCGACAAATTGAGCTCGAAGCAAAAAAAGTGGTGGACTATTCTGCACATCGTTTTCGTGATAATTTATTTCGCGGGAGTACTCGGTGCGCTCTTACTTACCAGTTTTGCTTCCACTATTATTGTCGATGATGCTCAAATCAAGGCTGCCCACCTGTTTGCCAGGTACTTCGATTGGTTCCTGGTTATTCCCGGAGCCTTGGGTTGTATAGTCACGGGTGTTTGGCTCGCAGTACGAACTCAATGGGGCCTCACCAAACACTACTGGATCATCGTAAAAACATTGGGGAATATAACTGCAATACTATTTGGGAGCACTTTTATGCGTCACTGGTTTGATGAGACCGTTAATTTAAGTTCAACGGGGCAAAGCAATCTTATTGAAAATACCGCTTATCTGCACAGCCATCAGATGCTTTTAGTCGGTGCCATCATCTCGCTTCTAATATTATTGTTCTTGCTGTTCACTTCGTATTTCAAACCATGGGGGAAGCGGGTTATGCCCTTGCAAGAGCACAAAGCCTGATTCCCCAATCCCGATTATCATGCTTGCCGCTGTCCAGTTGTTTATAACCGCAGTAAAATAGCCTGTTGAATAGAGATTTGGACCTAATATATGCCGGTCAAGGCGTTAAGCCCGCTTTGATCGGCTATTTTCATACACTTAGGTCTTCATTCCGGTTTATGTGAATCACACCCAGAAGCTGTTGCCTGACCTATCTCGGCCCACTTGTTTTGTCGTTACTGGGCATAATGCTAGTCAAAACACCGCACCCACAGGAACCAGCAGTAACAGGAGCGTTACTGGGCATACTTCTAATCAAAACCGGCGTATATGCTGTGAATCGACTCCCAAGCTTCTCAGTGTTACAGCGCATACTTCTAATCAAAACCCTGATATTAATAAAGCAATTTCTATGTAACATTCAGGGTGGTTCGTTCGTCTTGGTTTATAAAGCCGATCGGTCAAAAGAAGGTGAGAAGATTTGTGATTACTGCTGAACAGCTCAGAAAGGCTGCCCGGGGCGAAACTCAATCCATTGAGCTTATTTGTCAGCAATTGTGGGAACCCCTTTATGGTTTTATCTATTACCGGGTTCAGAACCGCGAAGAGGCTGAAGATATCACCCAGGAAACCTTTGTAAGAACCCTGATCTACTGCCGGCGGCATAATACCCAGCCGGAGAATATCACCGCTTTTATGAAAATGGTAGCCCTCAATATAATCCGTGATAGCTGGCGGCAAAAACAGCGCCAGGGCAAACTCATTGATTTGGAGGATATAAAACCCCTGGAAACAGTTGCTGCAGATGAGCAAAAGGCCATTGCCGAAAGAATGCAGGTAGAGAATGCTCTCAACAGATTGAAACCTGAGCACAAAGCCGTGCTTGATCTGAGAATCATGAAAGGCTACAGCGTGGCGGAGACAGCACAAATGCTGGGAAAAAGCGAAGCAGCAGTGCGCGTCCTGCAGTACCGGGCATTGCAGGTGCTGGCGCAAATGCTGGATGAGAACGACTAAACCGGGAGGGATGAAAAGATGGATGACAAAGAGAATATTCTTTCCGAATATATTGACGCTTTGAACAGGGAACAAAAGCCCAATCGTGGCTATGTCGAAGAACCCGAATTGGCCAGGCTATGTGAGACGGTGAGAAGGGTTAGAAGCTTAAAGGAACAGGCTATGCCCGAAGAGGGGTATGCTCAGCGTCTGGCAAAAGAAGTGGCCGTAAAATTGGCTCACAATCGTGATAAGGGACTCGATGAAAAAGGTGATATTGGCTTGAAGAAACGAAACAGGACTGAGCAGAGGCGTTTTGCCCGGCCCGGTTGGTTGGTGCCGGCCGCTGCTATACTGGCAGCCTGCGTGGTGATTTTCGCCGTGCTGGTCAGCCGCCCCAGTTTGTTCCATACCGATGTGGCTTTAGCCATGCAGCAGGCCGTAGGGCAGTTGTCCAGCTATCATGGGGTCCTGGAAATGCGAACTCATAATGAAGCCGGACAGGAATGGCTGGTTCGCCGGGTGGAGATTTGGTCACAAGGAGACAAGTATGCTGTCAAGCAGCATGATGGCACCCTGACCGTCAACAATGGTCAGCAAAAATGGCAGGTGCGCCCGCAAGAGCAGGAAGTTGCCCTGCTGCCCGTACTCCATGATCCGGTCCGCCAGGGATTTGACCTGCGCGATGAGGCCGAGCGGGCTTTAAGCTACCCGCATCAGGTGGTAGGTTCAGAGCTTGTCGCCGGTCGTCAGGCCAGCAAAATGCAGATATCCCCCCCGGGAGGCCTGGAATACTATCTGTGGATCGATAAAGAGACCAATCTGCCCCTTCAGCTTCAGACCGCGATGCAAAACGCACTGCAGACCACCTACACTTTTGCCAGCTTTGAAGCCAATGCGCAGATTGATCCGGTTATATTTGATTACCGAGTGCCGCCGGGCTTTAAAGTGGTGGATG
>LFSQ01000136.1:0-1157 GCA_001512785.1 Syntrophomonas sp. DTU019 | reverse complement strand
GCCGATCAACAGCAGGTAGACCGGGGCAGCAGTCCCTGGCAGCTGGACCCGTTGCAGGTCTCACTCACTTTTGTCAATCTCAAAGTATCGCCTCAGGGCATTGTAGGTGAGCCCAAAATCGGACCAGAATCCTTTACATTAGCAATAAACAACGGGATAGAGGCCATTGTAGAGGTATCCCAGGGACCGATCAGCAGGGTTTATCTGCAGCGTCTGATGCGTCAGGACGAGACCGGCATCTGGTCGGTGGTAGGCTACGATCCACGCTAACGCCACACGACACACGGGGACGCGTACCTTGAGTCATTTTTATAGCGACACACGGGGACGCGCACCCTGTGTCATTTTCTTAAGCGATGTCAATGCATGAGATATTATGGGCATTTGTTACATGACCCAATATCGTTGGAGAATCCAATTACGAATTAAGATTGACATGAAAAAAGTATTCCCCCTATGTCACCTGGTTTAGTTTACAATGGTAAAAATGGGAGGTGTATTCTATGGATCAAAAGTTTGAAATAATTGAAACCACAGCACAACCGGTCTTGTCCATCAGAAAAGTTACATCGGTAAGACAGCTGCCGGAAGAACTGGGAAAAGCGTATCATGCCATAATTGCATATCTTGAAGAATTGGGACAACAGCCTGCAGATGCAGCCTTTGCTTGCTATTACAATATGGACATGGAAAACCTGGATGTTGAGATGGGATTTCCGGTAAGCTCCGCTTTGCCCGGCAGGGGCGAGATAAAGGCCAGCCAGATTCCCGCCGGCAAGAAAGCCACGGCTTTATACGTTGGCCCTTACCAGGAGATAGGGCCCACTTACGAAGCCATGACCCAGTGGATCAAGGATAGCGGAGAAGAACCTACCGGGGTGGCCTACGAGTTTTATTACAATTCACCGCTTGAGGTACCCGAAAGCGAGCTTTTAACCAGGGTAGTGTTCCTGTTGAAGTAATCCTTACGACACACGGGGGCGTTTACCTTGTGTCATTTCTATTGAGTGATGGCAAGGAATGCACTAGTATAGGAATTTGGTAAATGACCTGATATCATCGGGCGACTCAGTTATAAATAAAATGACACGAAGTAAGCGTCCGAGACCACTGAAAAAGTCCGAATAAAAAATAAAAAGCATACCCTCCTGTAGTAT
>LFSQ01000041.1:2479-3895 GCA_001512785.1 Syntrophomonas sp. DTU019 | reverse complement strand
TTTTTGAGGTCTCTTTTCTATCTCTGACCTCTTTTTACCTACTAAAACTTTACACTACCCCGGGCAATCCTGTGATTTGCCAGCTTGATGCTGAGTGTGTCTTATCAACTCCAGCTGGAGATGCTATACTGGTGCTAGTTATTACTAGGAGGAAACCGCATGAAATACCTGCTCATCCTGGCCGATGGCTTGGCTGATGAGCCTATTGCAGCATTAGGCCACAAAACCCCCCTGCAGTATGCAGCAACACCAAATATCGATTTCTTAGCACAAACAGCGTATATTGGAACCGCCCGTACTATCCCGCAGGGCTTCCCGCCAGGCAGCGATGTCGCCAACCTGTCGGTTATGGGCTATGATCCCCGGCTTTATTATACCGGCCGCAGCCCTCTGGAGGCCGTCAGCATGGGAGTACCCATGGAGGCTGCGGACCTGGCTTTGCGCTGTAATCTGGTTACATTGTCAGATGGGGCTGTTTATGGAGAGCGGACTATGCTCGACTACAGTGCTGGTGAGATCAGCACACAGGAATCCCGGCAGTTGATCGAATATTTGCAGCGCGAACTGGGCAATGAAGAGCTGGGCTTTCATCCCGGGATCAGCTATCGCCACCTCTTGCTGTGGAAAGACGGGCACGAGCGGGTCATGGATTTGACCCCGCCCCATGACATCTCCGGGAAAGTGGTGGGAGAATACCTGCCCAAAGGGAAGGACAGCCGTGTACTTTTGGAACTGATGGAAAAAAGCGTGGCTTTGCTGGAGAGTCACCCGGTCAATATCGAGCGCCGCCGTCAGGGGAAGATGCCGGCGGTTTCGGTGTGGTTCTGGGGGCAGGGCAAAAAGCCGGTTTTGGACAGCTTTGCAGATAAATACGGCTTGCAAGGCTCAGTGGTGGCAGCCGTTGACCTGGTCAAAGGCCTGGGGATTTGCGCCGGGCTGCGCCCGGTGTTTGTTCCAGGAGCTACCGGGGCGGTTGAGACCGATTTTGCCGGCAAAGCCCGGGCCGCACTGGATGAGCTTCTGAAGGGGCAGGACTTTGTTTACATGCATATCGAATCACCGGATGAAGCCGGCCACCAGGGCAATTTAGAAGCCAAACTGTGGAGCATCGAGCAGATAGACAAAGAGGTGGTAGGCCTGGTGTGCTCAGAATTGGACAGATTCGATGAACTGAGGGTGATGATCATGCCTGATCATCCCACCCCGCTGTCCATCAGGACCCATAGCGATGGAATGGTTCCCTATATGATATTTGACAAAAACAACCCGGTGAAAGACGGCATCGGCCGTTATGATGAGGAGGCCGCCAAACAGGGCCGCCACTTCCCGGCCGGCCACGAGCTTATGGACTACTTCATCCGCGGCTAAAGTTGGGGTGACAAATGGGTGACAAATGGGGACGGTCCTTTTTTGTCA
>LFSQ01000041.1:0-2472 GCA_001512785.1 Syntrophomonas sp. DTU019 | reverse complement strand
TTTGTCACCCAAAAACTTACAGGTTGAGGAACCGGGCTACGGTATTCCTCATTTCAGCCGGGCTGGTGGTGGTATCATGCAAAACCGGGAGCTTATCCAGGTCGCGTATGCCCCTGGGGATTTCATACCCGGTCCATTCAGCCAGGTAGCCGATCAAGCTGAATTCATCTTTGCCGGCGCGGATGGCCTCCGGAAGTATGGCCTCGGCTACGCTGCTGCCGAATTTGAAGGGACTGGCGGTTGAGGCTATGATGGTTGTGCGCGTATCCCCGGTCTTCTCCTGATAGCGCTCATAAACATGCAGGGCTACTGCGGTGTGCGTATCCACCAGGTATTGATATTGATCCCAGGTCTTGCGGATAGCTTCTATGGTCTGAACATCATCCGCAAAATCGGACCAGAACAAGGCCTGAATCCTGTCGCGCACCGGCTCATTCACCTCATAACGCCCGCTTGTAGCGAGCTGCTTCATCCAGTCGTTCACCTGCCGGTAATCACGCCCGCTCACCTCCGCCAGCAGCCGCTCCAGATTGGAGGAAATGAGAATATCCATGGAAGGTGATATGGTTTTATAAAACGGGCGGTTGCGGTCATAGACCCCGCTGTTGATGAAATCGGTCAGTATATTATTGGCGTTGGCGGCGCAAATCAGGCGGTTTACCGGAAGCCCCATTTCCCGCGCATAATAAGCCCCCAGGATGTTGCCGAAATTGCCGGTAGGCACTACTATATTAACCTCTTCGCCGTACTCCAAACGCCCCTGCTGCAAAAGGTCGGCATAAGCGGATAAGTAGTACACGATTTGCGGCAAAAGCCTGCCCCAGTTGATGGAGTTGGCCGATGACATCTTCAAATTGTTTTGGGCCAAAAGAGCAATAAAATCCTGATCGGCGAATATCCTTTTTACCCCGTTCTGCGCGTCATCAAAGTTGCCCTCAACACCGGCGACGTTTACATTCTCACCGGCTTGAGTAATCATCTGCAGGCGCTGTATCTGGCTGACTCCTTGAGCAGGATAGAATACCACGATGCGGGTACCTTCCACATCCCTGAATCCTTCCAGGGCAGCTTTGCCAGTATCCCCCGAGGTGGCCACCAGGATGACGATTTGACTCTTTTCCCCGGTCTTTCTCATGCTGGTGGTCAACAGCTGGGGCAGGATCTGCAGGGCCATGTCCTTGAATGCGCTGGTGGGGCCGTGCCACAGCTCCAGCATATGCAACCGCGGTGACAATTCTGCCAGGGGCGCAATCCCGGCATTATCGAAGTTGAGTTCATTGTAAGCGGCTTGAACGCAGCATGATATCTCCATAGGGGTAAAATCGGTCAGAAAGCGCCGCAAAACCGCCTCGGCCCGGCCTTGGTAGGACAGGCTGCCCCAATTTATAAAATCTTCTTTACTAAGTGAGGGTATCTGCTCCGGTATATACAGACCACCATCCGGGGCAATGCCGTTGATTATGGCCTGAGATGCCGATACCTGGGGGCTGTTGCCCCGGCTGCTCTGGTATTGCACTTAATCATCTCCTTATTTAGTGCTGCTGGGCTGGTTGGGCTGGCCAGTCGCTTAACATTCATTTTATACCGAAAGCACTCGGGATTAAAGTCTGAACCCGGGAGCATGGCCTCGGTATTTCTCGATAATAAAGTATCCGAGCATTCATTATGCTTATCGGTATATAATAGATAATAGATATATATACTGATGATCTAAATTTTGAACGAAGCCCTGTCATTCCATACCTGTGCTCCTAGCAGGCTTTTACAGTCTTTTCCATCAAGGGTTTGTCGCCCTGATATAATCAGATGCACCATTTCTTAAATGTACCGCACAAGCAGTTATGGCGACGGGAGGTGGTAATGTGGGACAGTTACTGGCTTTATTGATCATAGCAGTTGTGGCCAAATTTGCCTGGGACGCCTATCAGGAGCATCAGGCGAAAAGCAAACGCGAGGCCAAAGTGATAGATTTGAGCAACGCCTGGGTTGACCTTACTAACATGCCCTATCGAAAGCGCGGTTTTATTCTCAATGCACGCGAATTGGCAGGTTTTCGCCTCATTTCAGAGGCCCTGGACAACCGTTACGTAGTATTCCCCAAGGTACGGCTGGCCGACCTTTTGTCGATGCCGGCTGATGCTCCACGCCGCCAGGAGTATCTGGATCGGGTTAAGGACCGCCGGGTCGATTTTGTCATATGCAGCGCCGATAATCTGGAGCCATTGCTGGTGGTTGTTGCCAGCAGCACCGACGGCGGCAGAAAGAAACCGGGCAGCGACCGTTTTACCCTGCGCGTCCTGGAAGCCGCAGGGCTGCCCTATACCATCCTGGATGTTTCCAATCTGCCCGGCAGTCAAACCCTGGTAGAGACATTGCGCAAAGCCGGCTTAGCCATATAGGTGACAAAAAAGGACCGTCCCCATTTGTCACCAAAAACTGCCCCTGAGTCAAACTCAGGGGCAGTTTTGCGTG
>LFSQ01000046.1 GCA_001512785.1 Syntrophomonas sp. DTU019 | reverse complement strand
AGTAATTCTGAGTCGATGGTAACATGGTATTGAGCCATTGCAAGGTCACCTCCGGTTGTGGTTTGTTTTGGTCACTTACCATTCTAAACCAGGGGCCTTGTCTTGGCTCTTCATTTTACACAATTATATGGACTTAACTTGACTATACTCTTCTATTTCATTCTCAGATATTGGATTATATTTAGGTAAAGAAACAACACTTATATTGCAGTCAATATTTCTTAATAAATGGCATACAAAGTGAAATCCACAGGTAGAATAAGGAGCGTTGCTTTTCCATATTCGTATTGGTATACCATCTTTTGCAGCAGACAACAGCTTCTCCATATCCTCGCGTTGATTTTGGAAAAACTGTTCTTGCTCCTTATTGTCAAAATCAAATCTTCCCCATACTTTTCGGAAAATATTCTGTCGCTCATTTCCATCAATTTCACCCGAAATATCCCCAATGTCAAGAAAAAAGCCTATATTAACCACATCTTGAGAATTCCCTCCAACTGCTTGACCTTCAAAATGTTTCTCTAATTCAGCTTTAGTTGGTTTTTCCCCAATATAGCTAACAGCTCCACTAAGCATATTATTTACGTAATGATTTTTCGCTACTTTCATAGAACCTTTCTCACTATCACTAAATAAGACTTCAAGCATGATTTCACTCCTATTGAAATATCTACATCCATTCTATTGGGGGATCTTTAAATAGGCCACGGACTGCCTGCCCCAAGCGGAGCAACCCCTGCGGGGCGGGTCCAGGATCACCGGAGAAAACGGATGGTCAAAGTGGGCATAACCTCTTCCGTTAAACCGGCCAGGAATCTTGTTTTGCCCAGCCCGTTTAAGCAGGCATTGGCCTGGGCATCTTTAAAAGCGGGTTTAAAGGCCTCAATACCCATGACTTTTCGGACCTGGCCAGCCAGGGGCAGGGCTACCGCGCCTACCCCACAGTAAGCATCGAGGGCGTTGCCCTGTGGCTTCAGCCATTGGGTGATGATCGTCAAGATCTGCTCGGCCTGGCCGTAGTTGACCTGAAAAAAGCCCGAGTGGAAATCTCAGGTTTTAATTCTGAATGTAAGCCGTATTCAGATCCCACGCGGAAGTACAATAAAAATCCCCGACGGTGCGGGGATCATGGGTTCTCGATATTCCTATCAGCCCTTCGACAGAGTTGATAGTCACATAGCTATCGCAAATGCCTCTTCTCCTGCCATATTCCCATCGTCAAAACATTCTTTATTAAAACTTGATCACCTTGGGCTCACCGGTAAATGAATAGAAAGTAGCTGTTGCATCCTCGAAGTAGAGCACCTCTGTTTTTTCATCCTCCGCTGAATACATGGCTTGAAGCTCCGGATAATTATCGAGCATATGCTTTTTTGCCTCTACCCTGTCATCCCTGATTAGCTTACCGGATACTCTAAGCCATTTCCCATCAGCATAAGCACAGATCTCTGCTTTTGGATTGGCCTGTAGCTGCTTGGATACTGCCTTTAGCTTGCTGGTCTGGATATAAAGTTTGCCTTCAAAAATGTCCACGGTTCCAAATGGCCTGACTCTGGGCTGATCCCCTTCTACGGTAGCCAAAAAATATGTTCCACAACTCTTCAAAAACTCATATACTTCCTGCATCTTTCTTTCCCCCTGATTTATCTTAATCTTAAAATATGCGATGGTTTTACGAGCCTCTAATTACTTCCGTATCCTCCACCGCCAAAAACCGCCTTTTGCGGAGGCCAATCACCGGGAAAATCCCTATGAAAGCAACCAAGGTCGCTATTCGATGCCGAGTACAGCTTTCCAATCCGTTTCTTTAAATCCTACCAGTATAAAGCCGTCACCAATGAGAATGGGACGCTTCACCAGCATACCATCTGATGCCAGCAGGTTGTACTGTTCATCCTCGCTCATGTTGGGGAGCCTGTCCTTCAGCTTCAATTCCTTGTACAACAGTCCACTGGTATTGAAGAACTTCTTCAGTGGCAGCCCGCTCTTGTGATGCCAATCCCTTAATTCCTCTATCGTAGGATTATTCTCTTTGATATTCCTTTCTTCAAAGGCCAAGCCATTTGCTTCCAGCCACCTCCTGGCCTTCTTACAGGTGGTGCACTTTGGATAACAGATAAATATCATTATGTGCCTCCGTTCTCTTTTCTATCAGCTCAGTCCATGCGCGGTACTTGCCTTTATTGTAAAGCGTCCACTAATGCTGCTCCTGCTGGCTTGAAAGCCACCCCAATTCGCTTCTATTGGGCAAAAAACGTCTATACACATACATAAAAGAGGCTGTAATTTATACAGCCCCTTGAATTTAAGCTTGCCTGTAAAAAACTATTCAACTTGAGTTGACAAGAAGATGGGCAAAGTCATCTGCTCAATCTGGTCCAAGAGTTCCTCGAGTTCATCCATATGACGGTCTTCGTCGTTTAGAATTTGTATAAGAATATCCCTGGTTGCATGGTCACGCACCTCAGCCGCAAGAGCTATGGCATCATTATAAGCCTTGATTGCGCCTTCCTCTGCAGCACGGTCAAATTCTACTTGCTTGGGAACGTCCTTTCCGATATGAATATCACTCAGTTTGGATACGGTAGGTCTTCCACCGAGAAACAGAATCCTGCCGATAAGCTTTTCGGCATGTCTCATTTCGTCTATTGCCCGCTTCTCAAAGCCTTCATGTAACTTACCATAGCCCCAGTCCTCGCACATTTCCGCGTGTACGATATACTGATTGATGGCCGCAAGCTCGTCCGCAAGCAAGGCATTCAGCGTTTCAATAAGTTTTGGATCTCCTTGCATAAGTATAACCCCTCTCTTTTAAAGTATTGTCCATAATTGTGCATGGGTTTTGAACTGACCATCCAATTCACTGGCTTTCGCCAGCTAATCTCGCAATCTTGTGTCTATTATTACCAATACTTTACCCATTTTTGCCGCTTTTATCAACCATATATACGTATATATTTATAGTACCATCCGTTTTGCGTAAAGTGAATGGATGCCTTTTCGATGCATATACCGATCTTTCAGAGCCGCCTGTCCAGTAGCCACTGAGCCACTTGTCCGGCTTCAGTGAGCC
>LFSQ01000123.1 GCA_001512785.1 Syntrophomonas sp. DTU019 | reverse complement strand
ATACCTGCATGACAGCCGTATGCTTCGGTGCACTTCCGGTGTTGCTGAAAGCATCCTTTTTAGAATTAGCCAGTTATTGCCTGATGTTGCCTTTGACGACATACTATTGTCTCGGTAGAATTGGGTGTAAAGCCGGCAATATTTATCCAGCCCTGGCATTTTGACCAAGCCAGGCCAATAAGGTACTATTCCGGGATAAATATGGACCGGGAGGGAATGATGCACAAACTATGGCTCAAGTTCAGACCATTCCCTAAGGAGTATTAGCAGTATTGTGCCAAAAAAACCAATATAATACAATAAAGTTAAGTCTTAGCCGCAGGTCGCTTCATACCAAGCATACCGCCAGGTGGTATGCTTTTGATGTTAATAATGCGCTTTGATCGGGAATATGAGGCTTAAAGGCATATCGCCGGCGATCTGACCCATTCACATACCCCTGCAAGAAGAAACCATTGCTGAGCCAGAGCAATGCGAAGATAGGTTTTGGCACATATCAAGTAACTGATTAAATAAACGTGTATTGGCTATGGTAATCGCATGGGGAGGGAAGGTGATATATCAGACCTTTTTTAAGTTTATAAAGATATTGGGATAGGGAGGAATACAATATGAGCTTACCCTTGGAAGGTATCCGAGTCTTGGACTTATCCAGGTATTTGCCAGGGCCTTTTGCCACCCAGATGCTGGCTGACTTTGGGGCTGAAGTGATAAAGGTAGAGGATCCCCGAGGAGGCGATTTGGGGCGCAAGCTTCCGCCCCTGATAGGCGAGGAAAGTGCGCGGTTTTATACCGTGAATCGCAATAAGAAAAGCATTACCCTGGATCTTAGAAAACCTCAAGGCCAGGAAGTGTTTAAACGCCTGGTAGCCAAGAGCGATGTGGTAGTCGACCAATTCAGGCCCGGGGTAATGGATAAAATGGGCCTGGGATATGAACAGCTCAAAGCCATTAATCCGGGCATTATCTATTGTGCTATCACCGGTTATGGGCTGGACGGCCCCCTGCGTGATGCAGCCGGGCATGACCTCAATTATCTCAATCTATCCGGTATTACCGGTTTGACCGGGGTATATCAGAGCAAACCGGCCCAGAGTGGGGCTCAAATAGCGGATATAGCCGGAGGCACCCTGCATGCGGTTATTGGCATTTTGCTGGCTCTGGCCGCCCGGCAGAAAACCGGACAGGGACAACTGTGTGACATAGCCATGATGGATGCCTCCGTCAGCCTGATTGCTTACACCCTGGGCGAGTGGACCGGGCTGGGAACCCTGCCGGTATTAGGGGATGAGCTGCTGACGGGTGGCTATGCTTTCTACCAGATTTACCGCACCAAGGACGGCAAATATGTAAGCCTGGGGGCAGTAGAGGAAAAATTCTTTGCCGAGTTCTGTAATAAAATCGGTCGCCCCGAGTTCATAGAGAAACAGTATGACAAGGCCGCACAAAGACAGATGATCGATGAGATATCAGCCATAATGCTGGAGCGCACCCGGGCTGAGTGGGAAGAATTCTTTGCTGACAGCGATATCTGCTTTACGCCGGTATTGGAATTAGACGAAGTCTGCCAGCATCCCCAGGTTAAGGCGCGCAACATGATTGTTGAGATGGAGAACTTCAACAACACCGGCAGAACTGTACGCGTAACCGGCATCCCGATAAAACTGTCCCAGACCCCGGGCAAGATAGAGCTGAAGTTCCCGGCCTTAGGCGAGCACAATGATGAAGTGCTGATGTCGGTAGGGGGATTCACTGAGGAAGAAGTCAAGAACCTGAAAGCCGAGCAGGTAATCTGATAACAGACTGCCAAATATTTATATATAAAAAGGTTGGGCAGGCTCATTACACCCGAAATAACATCTGCAAAGCATGGTTTTGGCCCCCGGGTATCAACCGGGGGCTCTGCCTTATCACTGTATGCTCAGTTGTGTTGATGGCCATTGCGATGCTATGCTGTGATTAGTGGTTTTGCTGCCTCCAGGCCAAAAGGGGAAGGAAGGTAAGTATGAATGATTTCTTTGAGAATTACCGTCGTTTTGCAATAGTAGGCCTATCACGGGATCCCAAGTCCTTTAGCCGAAGAGCCGCCAAATTGTTGGCTGACGAGGGCTGCAGCCTGGTGGCGGTTAACCCCCAGGCGGCAACATAGGCGGGATCACCAGCGTAAGGTCAATAAACCAGCTTCCTGAAGTGGATGGGGTGATTTTTTTCACCAATCCTCAGGTTACGCTAACTTTATTGCAGCAGTGCCTTGATCAGGGCATTAAAAGGGTGTGGTTTCAACAAGGCTCGGCTGATGATGCGGTATTGGAACAAGCCCGGAAACTGGGCTTAAATTATGTCGACTCCTGTGTCTTTCTCCACCATCCCAGGGCTGGTTTTCCCCATAATGTGCACCGTGCATTGTCGCGCATATTCAAAATTTGACCATACCCCGTGATTGATGTATTGCATCGCTTTTAACCATACCAGCCGGATGTGCCTGCTGGAACGACCCTCAACTTAAGGTGATACTAAATCAAGCCCTTTATATGCACAATAATTTAAAGCCCGGCGAGGAGGGATGAGCGATGAAACAGGTGGTTATAACCGGCAGCACCAGGGGACTGGGTTTGCGACGGCACGGGCTTTTTGGCGGCAGGTTGCAGTGTGACCAATTCAAATCGCTCCCGCTTGCTATGGCACATAGCCACCTCAGGAATAGTGAAAAGAGAGAGCTCTTTAATTGATAGAAAAACCCCTGCTGTTTAATCGGTAAACCACTGGGTTACATAGAGGTAATTGCCTTCCCAGTAAAAACCCAGGCCAACTTTATTAAAGTCGGGGTTTAGAATATTGGCCTTATGACCGCTGGAATTCATAAAAGCCTCGTGGCTGGCCCGGACACTGAAATTCCTGGCGATGTTTTCAGCAGCGCAGCGGTACTTTATCCCCTGCTTCTTCATCATGTCGAATGGACTGCCATAAGTGGGCGAGTTGTGGCTAAAATAATTATTTACTGCCATATCCTTAGACTTCAGATAAGCCCCCTGGCAAAGTGCATTGTCCAGAGCCAGCGGGCTCAGCCCTTTCTCTGCTCTGGCTTGATTGATATACCCCAGCATCTCCTGCGCGGCATTGCCGGGCTGCGCATTGGGCGTTGCAGGTTTGGATCTGGTCGGGGTATATGTTTGAACCGTGGTTCTGGCAGGAGAGCCTGCAGCCGTAGCTTTATCCGCCGGTTTACCGCCCTCCTCAGCCTTCCTGGGGCTGTATTCCTGCTGGTTGGTATTTACCGGGGGTTTTTGCACACCGGCTTTAGAATCTTGAACGGGCACAGTTTGATCTTCAGGGGTATCAACCGGTGGGTTCACAGTGGTTGTCTCTGCGCCGCTTTCATCTGCTGGGTCGGGGCTGGCTTCTTGGAGTTGGGTCTCCGTAACCAGCCATGGTCTGGCATTGCCAATCCCGGACAGATAGTTGTGCAGGGCGGTGTCTGCGACTACGGCATAGGCGAGCAGTGCGCTGATCATATATATCAAACACAGTTTTTTCATACCGGCATCCTTTCCGGCCCTGTATGGCCTGACGGTCGAGTCAAATCAGTCAACCTGCATAATCAACCTCTTATATTAATGCGAAGCGAGTTCAGGCTTTTCTGATGTCAAATAAAAAAAAGATTTGAAAAGATCGTTATCAGATTAGCAGTCATTGCTTGAACCACCCTCTCCTGCCTACTGGATGATCAGTCAAGTTTCTCTTTCCCCAGCTACAACGATATGACCTCAGGCTAATTGGCTCTTAGGGGTCAATTGCAAGCTTTTCTGAGTACCCCACCCTTTGGGGCTGTATATCTATGACCCGGAATATACCCGCCTTGCCAGCCGCGGACGCATTTCCCCACATCTTGTTTATCAAGGGCATCATGGAAATGATGGCATCTATTTGGGTACTGTATGTAAATTAGGCATGATGGTTGCCTGGAGTATAACCAATAGTTATTTCTAATATAAATACTAGTATGATAATATACCTATGTAAGCAGTCCCCGCCCGGCCTGGATAATTGTTAGGCCTGGCCCTCTTAGCCTGCCTGGATCAATAGATGGGCTAATAAAACATTATTTGGGAAAAGGAGAGTTGGCAATGGCTGATTACCGTCATATGTGGGCTGACCTGGGCATGGACCTGGAAAAACATGATTTATTATGCGAGGTCTTGCCTGACGCTTTCGGAGGGGTATTCCTTGCGCAGCAAAACCGCCCGGAAGGCATGGATTTCTATGATTTTGTGGTGTCTGAAATTCACGGCGTGAGGCCGGCGGAGCTTATTGAACACCAGAAGAAAGGCGGAAAAGTATTTGGCACCTTCTGTGTCTATGTCCACGATGAAGTGGTCTTTGCCGCGGGAGGGATCGCGGCCGGTTTATGCGGGGGTTCACAGTTTTGGGTACCCGGGGGCGAAAGAGTGCTGCCGGCCAACACCTGTCCGCTTATCAAGGCTTCGGTAGGGGCCAGGCTGGACAAAACCTGCCCGTTTTTCCAAATCGCCGATATGTATGTGGGGGAGACCACCTGCGATGGCAAAAAGAAAGCCTGGGAGATATTGTCCAAAGAGGTGCCTTTGCATGTCATCGATGTCCCCCAGATGAAGCGGGCCAAGGATATTGCTGCCTTTGAAGGTGAGATTTTTGATTTTATCCAAGTGGTTGAAAACCTGACCGGCAATAAGGTGACAGCGGAAAAACTAGGTGAAGCCATCAAATTGATCAACAATAAACGCAAAGCCTTACAGCGCTTGTACAATGCCCGCAAGGCCTCACCGGTGCCCATCAGCGGCAAAGATGCCTTACTGGTAACCCAAATCGCCTTTTACGATGATCCGGGCCGCTGCGCCCAGATGGCCAACCGGCTGGCGGACGAACTGGAACAGCGCATAAGCAAAGGAGAAGGCGTATTTCCGCAGGATGCGCTGAGGATTATGATCAGCGGAACCCCCATGGCTATTCCCAACTGGAAACTGCACCATATTGTGGAAAGCTTCGGGGCAGCCGTGGTAGTAGAGGAATCCTGCACCGGCACCCGCTACTTTGAAAACCTGGTTGATGAAACGGGGCAGACCCTCGAGGAGCAGGTCAGAGCCCTGGCAGAACGCTACATGAAGACCAATTGCGCCTGTTTCACCCCCAATCCGGGGCGGATCGATGATATTATCCGCCTGGCCGGAGAGTATCAGGTGGATGGGATCATTGAAGTGAATTTGCAGTTCTGCAACCTCTACTCCACCGAGAGCTATCTGGTCAAGCAGGCCCTGGCCGAGCACGGCCTTCCGGTTTTGCATATTGAAACTGATTACAGCGAACAGGATTATGAGCAGCTCAAAACGAGGATAGAGGCGTTTTTTGAAATGCTGCGCAAGTAAGGCCAAAACAATGGAACAGTCTTATCGCTGGTATATACTCTTTCCCAATCACCATCAGGGCTTAAGGCTTAACCGGGCATTGAAACAGCAGGGCATCAAAAGCCAGATTGCCCCCACCCCGCGGGAAGCCAGTGTCAGCTGCGGCATATCGTTGATTGTGGACGAGGGAGACCTGGAACGGATTTATAAGCTGATCGATGAAATCGGTGTAGCAATAGACAAAGTTGTCAAGCTGCCGGTAAAGACTGACTGGAAATACCGGGGAATCTAGTGCTGCTTAATTTGAATATGTCTGCCTGGCACAACCCGCGTTGTAGCTCTTTTACTGGCAAACAGAATAAGTGTGGTGCCTGGCACCATACTTATTCTTGGTTGGTTTAATGACCCAACCAAAAGAGCATACCACTGTTGGCCCTGCTGGCCGGGGGAGATAAATCTGGCTCCGGTAAAGCTTAAATGCTCCTGAACAAGCTGTGCCAGCGCTTGTTGACCTTATCCAC
>LFSQ01000098.1 GCA_001512785.1 Syntrophomonas sp. DTU019 | reverse complement strand
CTTCAGGGAATTCCATTCTGCAATTCCTGGTAAATTGATTATGCAACAAACAAGGCTAGAATGGTCAACAAAGTCTGTACTCACTGCCTGCTCTATGGGTCGCAAAACAATCGCAAGATTATTGATGATCACATGGTTAAGCTGGTTATTCAGGGAGAATTGAATTAGTTCTCCCTGCCCCTTAAGGGGCATCTCCATTGTGGACAGCGTATCCGTCAACTTTTGGACAATTTACACCGTCTTGCGCTGGACATTATGGGGTAGCAGTAACAATAACGGTTGTTTTGCATGAAAAAGGTATTAAGATAAAGAAGGGAGTATTACCCTTAACTGATGTCCTTGATATCCATTATTCTCAAATAATTGAAATGGTTCAGTTTACGGAAACGGAGCTAAGGGATAAATCTGTGCTTGGGAGAGCCTTAGTAGGACATATCTTGTTCGGTGGTGTTGGTGCAATAGTTGGTGGAATATCTGGTACAGGGTCAAAGAAGGTTCGGAAGTATTACCTTATTATAAATTTCTGGGATAAAGATACTAGACAACCTTGTTCATTAACCATTGGTACATCCGGTTCATCAGATAAGTTTTTGGAAAAATCGAAAAAAATGATATCTCAAATCCAAGCTTAAGGTGTTTTTTACCTAACTTTACTTAATGCCGACATCAAAAAGGTCGAGGTTCGGAAAGCTTCTTCTATGGAATGTTATAGGTAGTAGGTGCGCAATTCACGAAACTACCGAAAAAGGATATTAAAAAACTGTCTAAATAATAAATTGTTGTGGTCTCATCGATTAAAGACTTAAGCTTACTGAAAGTCCTAAGATAGTCTGCGATTGTCCTTTCAGATAATCCTTCAGCCTTTTTAATAGCTATAAACCGTCTAGCCAATTTGGAAAATTCAGCCTCTTGTACCATTGGATTGATCTTTAAACTCCTAAATTTAGGCATAGAAAACCCTCCCAATTAATTTTGTTTAGAAAGGTAGTCCGTATGCCTACAAGACATCCTACCAACAAAAAATCGGGGCAAAACCCCCGATTACGCTTTCTATGGTACGCCTGAGAGGAATCGAACCTCCGCACCCGGCTCCGGAGGCCGGTGCTCTATCCACTGAGCTACAGGCGCATAATGCATTACTGATTATAGCAGAATTACATAGCCAGGTCAAAGGTTGGCCGGAGCAAGATAGCGTCAAGATACCTTGGGTTTAAAAAGATAAGAAAATCCCCTTTAATGATCTA
>LFSQ01000091.1 GCA_001512785.1 Syntrophomonas sp. DTU019 | reverse complement strand
CAAAAAGTACTCAATAGCGGCTTGATAAGGGTACTTTTTCAGTGGTCTCGGACCGTCCCCATCTGTCACCCTTTATTATTGGGGCGAACATTTGTTATTATGTATTAGACAGGGACAAGTGTTAAATTACCGGGGATTAAGAGGTTAATAATGGATTTTAAACTGCATTCAAACTATCATGAGACCGGGGATCAACCCCAGGCTATAAGAGAGCTGGTTGAAGGGATCAAGGCCGGCTATCCGGAACAAACCTTGCTGGGGGTGACCGGTTCGGGCAAAACCTTTACCATGGCCCGTATTATCGAGGAGGTGCAGCGCCCCACCCTGGTCATGGCCCCCAATAAAACCCTGGCGGGGCAGCTTTACGCTGAATTCAAGCAGTTTTTCCCGGAAAACGCAGTGGAATACTTTATCAGCTATTATGATTACTATCAGCCTGAGGCCTATATCCCGCATACTGATACCTATATCGAGAAGGACTCATCCATAAACGATGAGATCGATAAACTGCGCCATTCTGCCACTGCAGCGGTTTTAGAAAGGCGCGATGTGATTATCGTGGCCAGCGTATCCTGTATCTATGGCCTGGGGGCTCCGGATGATTACTACCGCATGGCCTTATCGCTGCGGCCGGGCATGGAGGTTTCGCGCGATACCATTCTGCAGCGCCTGGTGGAAAACCATTATGAGCGCAACGATTATGGCTTTAACCGCGGCAATTTCCGGGTAAGAGGCGATGTGATTGAGATATTCCCGGCTTCAGCCGGGGAGCGAGCCCTCAGGATTGAGTTGTTTGGCGATGAGGTCGACCGCATTATCGAGTTTAACCCGGTAACCGGCGAGGTTTATGGCCGCAGACTGCACACCATGATCTTTCCGGCCTCACATTATGTCACCAGCCGGGAGCGTATGCTGAGTACAGCCCAGGAAATTGAGCAGGAACTGCAGGAGCAGGTGGCCCGCTTCAGAAGCGAAGGCAAACTGCTGGAGGCGCAGCGCATTGAGCAGCGCACCCGCTACGATCTGGAGATGATCAGAGAGATCGGTTACTGCAAGGGGATTGAGAACTACTCCCGCTACATTACCGGGAGGGCGCCAGGTGAGCCGCCCTATACATTGATTGACTTCTTCCCCCGGGATTTCATATTGTTCATTGATGAATCTCATATTGCCGTGCCGCAAATCCGCGGTATGTATGAAGGGGACCGCTCCCGCAAACAGAATTTGGTGGAGTATGGTTTCAGGCTTCCTTCAGCCCTGGACAACCGCCCCTTGAAGTTTGACGAGTTTCAATCCAAGCTCAATCAGGTGATATATGTAAGCGCAACCCCGGGGGATTATGAACTGGAGCGCAGCCGGCAGGTGGCCGAACAGATCATTCGCCCCACCGGCCTGGTTGACCCCTTTGTCGAAGTAAGGCCTACCGAGCACCAAATTGATGACTTGATGGAAAGAATCAGGCAAACCGTGGGTAAGGGCTACCGGGTGCTGGTTACCACCCTGACCAAGCGTATGGCTGAAGACCTGTGCGATTACCTGGCAGATGCGGGTATAAAGGTTCGTTATATGCATTCCGATATACAAGCCCTGGAGCGCCTGGAGATACTGCGCGAGCTCAGGGCGGGCGAATTCGACGTTTTGGTGGGAATCAACCTGTTGCGGGAGGGCCTGGATCTGCCGGAGGTGGCCCTGGTAGCCATATTGGATGCAGACAAGGAGGGTTTTCTGCGCTCCGGGCGTTCGTTGATCCAGACTATAGGGCGAGCAGCCCGCAATGTGGAAGGACAGGTGGTTATGTACGCTGACCGCATAACCCCGGCCATGCAGACCGCTATCGATGAGACCAATCGCCGCCGCGAAAAACAAATAGCGTATAATGAAGCGCATCAGATTACCCCGCAGACTATTCAAAAGGAGATCTATGCCTCCATTGAGGCTACTATTTCCGAAGCCCCGGCCCAATACGATGTGGCCCTGTTTTCCCATTTGAGCAAAGAGGAGCGGGTCAGGCTGGCCGGGGAGTTGCAGGCGGAAATGATAAAAGCAGCCGAAAGCCTCGAATTTGAGCGAGCGGCTGAACTGCGCGACATGATCAAAAGGCTTTTGGATCCCCCGCGCAAGGCCAAAAAGAGGAGCCGCAGCCGCTAATCAGGGAGATATTGATAGGAGCAGATGGTGAAAGAATATATATATGTAAAAGGTGCCCGCGAGCACAATTTGAAGAATATTGATATTAAAATCCCCAGAGACAAGCTGGTGGTATTCACCGGGGTATCAGGTTCCGGTAAATCCAGTTTGGCCTTCGATACCATTTACAGCGAAGGCCAGCGCCGCTATGTGGAATCGCTTTCCACCTATGCCCGGCAATTCCTGGGGCAAATGGAGAAGCCGGATGTGGATTATATTGAGGGGCTGTCCCCGTCCATTTCCATAGATCAGAAATCGACCTCCAACAATCCTCGTTCTACGGTGGGGACGGTCACCGAGATATATGATTACCTGCGCTTGATGTTTGCCCGGGTCGGCCGGCCGCATTGTCCTCATTGCCAGCGGCCCATTCAGCGCCAGACGGTGGATCAGATCGTGGATGCGCTTTTAAACCTGGACCCGGAAACGCGCCTAAAAATCCTGGCCCCGGTGATAAAGGGGCAGAAGGGCGAACATAAAAAGCTTTTGCAGAACCTGTTTCGCGATGGCTTTGTCCGGGTTATCGTGGATGGCTATGAATATACCTCGGATGAGGAGATAGTGCTGGAAAAGAATAAGAAACACGACATCAGTGTAGTTATTGACCGCCTGGTGATCAAAGACGGCATACAGAGCCGCCTGGCCCAATCCCTTGAACTGGCTTTTGAGGTCAGTGAGGGAGTGGTCATCGTCCGCGTCCTGGGTGAGGACGGCAGTGAAAGCGACCGCCTGTTCAGCCGGGATTTCGCCTGCCCGGATTGCGGTTTCAGCCTGAGCGAGCTGAGCCCGCGGATGTTCTCCTTTAACAGCCCGTTTGGGGCCTGCCCGGAATGCGATGGCCTGGGTGAAAAACGGGTTATTGATCCGGAGTTGGTTCTGGATCGGGATAAGAGCCTGGCGGAAGGCGCGGTAATACCCTGGTCCAACAATTTCTACACCTACTACAATCAGATTTTATTCGGCATGGCGAAACAAAACCGCATTCCCCTGGACAAACCGTTGCGGGAATTGAGCGAAGAGCAGGTAAATGCCATACTCTACGGCAGCAATGGGGAGCGCATCCGCATCAGCTATGTCAATTCTTATGGGGAAAAGAACAGCTTCAGCTCGAGTTTCGAGGGAGTGGTGAACAATCTCCGGCGGCGCTACCTGGAAACCAAATCAGAGACTTCGCGGGAAGAGATTGAAAAATACATGACCACCACCTTGTGCCCGAGTTGCCAGGGAAAACGCCTGCGCGAGGAGATACTCTGGGTTTTAATCGGAGGCAAATCCATTCATGATGTGACTGTGATGTCTATCCGCGAAACTTACCGCTTCATCGATAATCTGGAAATGAGCCCCCGCGAGCATGCTATTGCCCGCCAGGTAATCAAGGAAATCAAGCAGCGCCTGCAATTCCTGATCGATGTGGGGCTGGATTATCTTACCCTGCACCGCCCGGCCGGCAGCCTGTCCGGCGGCGAAGCCCAGCGGATTCGCCTGGCCACACAGGTGGGCTCCAGCCTGGTAGGGGTGTTATATGTTTTGGATGAACCCAGCATCGGGCTGCACCCGCGCGATAATGGCCGCTTGCTGGCAACATTGTGCCGGCTGCGCGACCTGGGCAATACCGTAATCGTGGTGGAGCACGATGAGGATGCCATACGCACCGCCGACTATATCGTTGATATCGGCCCGGGTGCCGGGGTGCATGGCGGCAAGGTAGTAGCGCAGGGTACTCTGGCGGAGATCATGAAAGTGCCGGAATCACTTACCGGGCAATACCTTTCCGGTGTCCTGGATATTAAGGTGCCTGCCCGGCGCAGACCCGGCAATGGGCAAAAAATTGTAATTAAAGGGGCCAAAAAGCATAATCTAAAAAACATCGATGTGGAAATCCCCCTGGGGATGATGGCAGTGATCACCGGGGTATCCGGTTCGGGCAAAAGCACCCTGATAGAGGAGATCCTCCACCCCGGTCTGACCTGGCTGATTAACCGGCGATCCGGCCAGAGCAGCCGGCATAAGCAAGCCGACAGCTACCGGGAAATAATCGGAGCCGAAGCCCTGGACAAGGTAATAAACATCGATCAGGCTCCCATCGGGCGTACCCCGCGCTCCAATCCGGCCACTTATACCGGTGCTTTTACCGGCATTAGGGAGCTGTTTGCCGGCACTGCTGAAGCCCGGGTGCGCGGGTATCAGCCGGGGCGCTTCAGCTTCAACGTCCGCGGCGGTCGCTGTGATGCCTGCTCCGGCGATGGCATTATCAAGATTGAAATGCATTTTTTACCTGATGTGTACATTCCCTGTGAGGTTTGCAAGGGCAAGCGCTACAACCGGGAAACCCTGGAGGTCAAGTACAAAGGCTACACCATTGCTGATGTGCTGGAGATGACCGTAGATGAAGCCGTGGATTGCTTTGCCAACATCCCCGGAGTATTCCGCAAGTTGAAGGTTCTGCAGGATGTAGGCCTGGGTTATATCAAACTGGGACAGCCGGCTCCGACCCTGTCCGGTGGAGAGGCGCAGCGGGTCAAGCTGGCCACCGAGCTATCCAGGCGCTCCACCGGGCGGACCATGTATATCCTCGATGAACCCACCACCGGCCTGCACAAAGATGATGTCAGACAGCTGCTGGAGGTATTAAACCGCCTGGTCGAAGCCGGCAACACCGTGGTGGTTATCGAGCATAACCTGGATGTGATCAAAACCGCCGATTATATCATTGACCTGGGGCCTGAGGGCGGCGAAGAAGGCGGGCAGGTGGTAGTGGCCGGAACCCCGGAGAAGGTCGCCAGCTGTCCCGTTTCATATACCGGGAAATATCTCAAACCCCTGTTAGGAGTTGCCCAAAGTGGAAGAGCTAAAAGAACGTCTTAAGGATGTACCCTGCAAACCCGGGGTTTACCTGTTCAAGGACAGGGATGGCCGGGTTATCTACGTTGGCAAGGCGAAATTGCTTAGAAACCGGTTGCGCTCCTATTTCCAGCCTCCACAGCGGCTGGAGCCCAAAGTGCGGGCTATGGTCAGCCGGGTGGCGGATTTTGACTATATCGTCACCGGCGGTGAAGTCGAAGCCCTGATCCTGGAGAACAACCTGATAAAATCCTATCATCCGCGCTACAACATTTTCATGCGCGATGACAAAACCTACCCGTATCTTAAGGTCACCACGGCCGAGCCGTTTCCGGGGGTGTATATAACCAGGGAGAAAAAGGATGGGGTGTCGCGCTATTTTGGTCCTTATACCGATGCAGCGGCTTTAAGGGAGACGGTCAGGCTTTTAACCGGGATCTTCCCCCTGCGCACCTGCAAAACCCTGAAAAAGCAGCCCCGGCCCTGTCTCAACCGGGATCTCGACAAATGCCTGGCTCCCTGCAGCAGTAAGGTGACAGTGGAGGAATACCGGGGCTTTGTGGATGGCTTGATACGCTTTATGGAAGGACACCATGCTGAAGTGATCAAGCAAAAAGAGCAGGAAATGCAGGCCGCCGCCGCAGCCCTGGAGTTTGAAAAAGCGGCCCGCCTGCGGGATCAGATCCAGAGCATCAAAAGCCTGGAAGCCAGGCAAAAGGTCAGCCTGGAAAAACCCTATAACCTGGATGTGGTAGCAACTGCAGTAGACGAGAAGCCTTATCTGGGGCTGGTTTTCAAAATACGCTCCGGCCGCGTGGTGGGTAAAGACACCTACTGGCTGCACCCGGCTATGGATGAACCGGGGGAGGAGCTGAGCAGCTTTTTCCTGCGCCAGTATTATGCCGAAAACTGCGATATTCCGGATGAGATTGTCATAAACACCATTCCCGCTGATTTGTCTCTCCTGCAGGAATGGTTCCGGGGCTTAACCGGCAGGAAAACCAGGCTGTATATGCCTCAGCGCGGGGAAAAGAAGGCCTTATTGGATATGGTGATGGAAAATGCCCGCTTGTTGAGGGAAGAAAAGCAGCACGCGGAAGCGCATTATCAAAAGGCTTTGCAGCAATTGAGCCGGGACCTGGAACTGGACTTTATCCCCCAACGCATTGAAGGCTACGATGTATCACATTTGAGTGGGGAGGAAACCGTGGCCTCCATGGTGGTGTTCACCGCCGGAAAACCGGACAAGAAGAGTTATCGCCGCTTTAAGATCAAGCTGGCCCAGAATGATGATTATGCCTCGCTGGCTGAGGCTTTAAGGCGCCGCTTTGCCGAAGCCAGAGAGGGCAATCCCTCCTTTTTGCCGGAGCCCGATCTGCTTCTAATCGACGGCGGCCTGGGACAGCTGAACACCGCAAAAGAGGTCTTAAGAGAGCTTGAAATCGAGATTCCGGTGATAGCCCTGGCCAAGCGGGAAGAGGTTATTTTCCGCCAGGACGGCAGCCCCCTGAAGCTATCCAGCCGCAATCAAGGGCTTATGCTCCTGCAGCGCCTGCGGGATGAAGCTCACCGTTTTGCCATCGAGTATAATCGCCGGCGGCGTGGTAAAAAATTGACTAAGTCCGTTTTGGATGATATTGAAGGCATCGGTCCGCGGCGCAAAAAGCTGCTTTTGGAGTCTTTTGGCTCGGTAGCCGCCCTCAGCCGGGCCACAGCGGAAGAAATAGCCGCGGTCAAAGGCATTGGCAGCAAGGCGGCCCAGGCGGTATACCGGGCATTGCATTCTCAGGATGAAATACCCGGATATTCAGCAAATTATATAGAAAAAAACTAAAAAATCCCATATGATAAATAAAGAGACAAACAATGCTAATAACAACGTTTGATTGGAAAGGGGTTTAAGGAAGATGATTCAGGGATGGGCCTTGAGGTGGGCTATCAGCATTCTCGCTATCATACTGACAGCTGCGCTATTACCTGGTTTTCGGCTTACTTTGTGGGCCGCTATTGTGGGATCATTGTTCCTGGGGGTTATCAACGCCTTTATTCGACCTTTGCTGCTGCTGGTAACCCTGCCCTTTAATATACTGACATTGGGATTGTTCACCCTGGTGATAAACGGTTTCATGTTATGGCTCACAGCGGCTACCATTCGCGGCTTTGATATTGACGGGTTCGGCTGGGCTGTACTCAGCGCCATTATATTAAGCCTGATCAGCGCAGCAGGGAGCTATTTTATCGAAGACCGCATGTTTCATTTCAAATAAACTGGCGGAACAACATATTTTGAAATTAACCGGGTCGGCCAGGACTCGGTTAAATTATTTGTCTTAATCAGCATGAGGAAGGAAACCATGAGCATAAAACTGGTGGCTATTGATTTGGATGATACCTTGCTGGATTCGGGATTGAGCATTTCTCCGCGCTGTGCCGCTGATATCGAAAAAATGCGCCAGAAGGGGGTTTTGGTCACCCTGGCTACCGGGCGCATGTATCGCTCGGCCCTGCCTTATGCCCTGCAGCTGGGCATGAATATCCCTTTGATCACCTATCAGGGGGCTCTGGTAAAAGACTCCCTCTCAGGCGAGGTGCTGTATTTCCGGCCGGTAGGCGAATTGGCTACCACGGTGATGGAATTTCTCAGGGAACAAGGGGTTTATTTTCATACCTATTTCAACGACCAGCTGTGCGTGGAAAGCGACACCCCTGAAGCCAGAGCCTATTCACAGCTGGCCGGAGTAGAATTGACCTTTATGCCTGATCTGGTGGAAGCCAGCCGGTATCAGCCAGCCCTGAAGATAATGGCGATTTCCCATGATATCAAGCTGCTTGACCCGGTGGAAGCCGATTTAAAAGCACTCTTCGGCCAGGACCTGTATATCACCCGCTCCAAGCTGCACTACCTGGAGATCATGCATCGCGATGCCAACAAAGCCCGGGCATTGCAACTGGTGGCAGAACACTATGGAATAGAGCAGGCGGATGTGCTGGCCATAGGAGACAGCTATAATGATATAGCCATGCTTAAATGGGCCGGCATCGGGGTCGCAGTTGCCAATGCCCCGCAAATGGTTAAAGCTGCGGCTGATTATGTAACCGCTTCCAACGATGAAGATGGTGTAGCCGAAGCCCTGGAAAAATGGGTTTTAAACCCACAGGCCGACCCTTGCTGCCCTGACAGGCATAGGGACGGGCTGGCCCGGGGAAGATAAAGTGGAATCGGTTTAAATCAATTTTAATAAACCTTTATTATCCACCTTGAAGGATATCAAATCAAAAAGGAGAGTTGCTTATATGTCCGAGAGCGCTATGCAAGAACCCATGAAAAGCTATCTCTATGGCTTGCCGGATCAGTTTTCCCAGTGTTTGCAGATGTCTTTTGAGGAGGTAAAAAGGTATCAAAAACCCTACCGTAATGTGATGGTTTCCGGATTGGGCGGTTCAGCCATCGGCGGTGATATTTTAAGGGCCTATGCCTACAGCAACGCCAACATCCCGGTTTTGGTCAACCGTGCTTATGATCTGCCCGGCTTCGTGGATCAAAACACCCTCTTTGTAGCGGTCAGTTATTCAGGCAACACTGAAGAAACCCTGGCTGCTTATGAAGCCGCCAAAAAACGCGGGGCTCACATCCTGGCTATCACCAGCGGCGGGAAACTGGCACAGAGTGCTGAGGGCGACGGCAATACGGTGATATCCATCCCCGGAGGCTTATCGCCCCGGGCTGCTACCGGTTATTTGCTGGCTCCTTTGCTCCTAGCGCTGCAAAAGGCCGGGGTTTTGTCAAAGGCAGAGGCGGATATAGGAGAAACCGCAGCTGTTTTACGCGATCTGCGGGATTTGCTGCAGCCAAGTGCTCAAGGCCAGGGTATGGCAGAGGGCATAGCCAGGCTGGTAAAAGACAGCATACCGGTTATCTGGGGAAGCGCCAATCACACTGAACCGGCCGCTTTGCGCTGGAAAGCCCAGATCAATGAGAACGCCAAATGCCCGGCTTATTACAATGTCTTTCCCGAGCTCAACCACAATGAGATAGTGGGTTTTGAAGCCCCCCCGGAACTGCTTAGCCGCATGGTTATTATCATACTGAGGGACAGCCTGGACCATCGTCGGGTGCAGCAGCGCATGGAAATAACCCGCCGGTTAATTGAAAGCAAGGTCAAAAAGGTGATTGAGGTGGAGAGTGCCGGGGAATCAGTTTTGGCCCGCATCTACTCTTTAATCTACATAGGCGATTATGTGAGCTATTACCTGGCCCTGGAGTATGGCATTGACCCTACTCCGGTCAAAGTCATCGATTATCTCAAGCAAGAGCTGGCCCATGTAGAATAACGGTTAACAACCCGGGATACAGGTGGTTTGATGCGCTTTTTCGGAGATTATCACACCCACAGCTATTTGAGCGATGGCCGGCAGAGCATGGAGGAGATAGTCAGAGCCGCTAATGAGCGAGGCCTCAAAGAGATAGCTATTACCGACCATGGGCCTATGGCAGCGGTGATCGGGGTTAAAGATTGCTCAATTTATCTGGAACAAAAAGCGCAGGCGGCCAAGCTGCAGGAGCAGTATCCCGATATGCGCATACTCGTCGGGGCGGAAGCCAATATACGGGATCTTGACGGCACTCTGGATATTCCCGAAGAGGTGATCACTGAGCTGGATTTGCTCATAGCCGGCCTCCATCCTTATACTATCCCTACCTCGGTACAGGACGGCATGGCCTTGTGGGTGCAGAACTCCCTGCGCCACCCGGGCAAAAAGCAGTCACACAAAGCCCTGGTGGCCAACACTGAGGCCTTGATCGCAGCGGTGGAGAATAACCCCAGTCTGGACATCATATCTCACCCGGGGCTGTTCTTTGCCGTCGATGTGAAAGCCGTGGCTGAGGCCTGCAGCCGGCATGAGGTGTTGTTTGAAATCAATTGCGGGCATAACCATCCCCCGATATCTGATATAATAGAAGCGGAACAAACCGGGGTCCGCTTTATTATCAACAGTGACGCGCATTTTCAGGATACAGTGGGGCATTTGGCTTATGGCAGCAGCCTGGTTGAGGTGCTGGGACTGGATGCCCAGCGTATTGTGAACCATGCTGCTGGGGGAGGAATTGCAGCGTGGGGGAAAACAGAGACAAGAATCTGCACATACTCATCATCACGGGGCTATCGGGAGCCGGCAAGACACAGGTAATGAACTGCCTGGAAGACATGGAATACTACTGTGTCGACAATCTGCCTCCGGTATTGTTGACCAAGTTTGTCGAATTGAGCCTGCAATCCGAAGGCAAGATCGATAAAGTGGCCTTGGTTATAGATGCCCGCGGTGGTGAGTTTTTCTCTGACCTGACCCGCGCCCTGGATGATCTCAAGCAAGAGCAGATTCCCTATGAGATTCTGTTCCTGGAGGCCTCTGATGAGGTACTGATCCGCCGCTTCAAAGAATCGCGCCGCCGTCACCCGCTTTCCAACACCTGGCGCTTGCAGGAAGCCATTCAGGTGGAAAAGAATATGCTAAAAGAATTGCGCGGGTCAGCCAATATAGTCATTGACACTTCTACCCTTTCACCCCGGGAATTAAAAGACAAATTGACCAGCCTCTTTAGTCATCGTCAAATGCACCCCTTTACGGTCAATGTGGTCTCTTTTGGATATAAGCTGGGTATACCGATTGATTCGGACATAGTCATCGATGTGCGCTTCATTCCCAACCCCTTCTATAATCCGGTAATGCGCACCATGACCGGCGAAGACCGGGAAGTTATCGATTATGTCATGGATTCTACCATAACCAAATCGTTTACCCGTCGCTTTTTGAATCTCATGAAATTCCTGATTCCCCATTATATAAACGAGGGCAAAACCAATCTGGCCCTGTCAATCGGTTGCACCGGAGGACAGCATCGTTCGGTGGTTTTGGCCTCGTATATCGGTGAGCAACTCAAGCAAATGGGATATAACGTCATTATCAGGCATAGAGATATGGCAAAGTATAAAATGGAGGAATAAATGAATCAGCTCAAATCTGAACCTCGCATTGTGGTAATAGGTGGCGGCACAGGTTTATCAGTAATGCTCAAGGGGTTAAAAAAATATACTTCCAATTTAACAGCAGTGGTCACTGTCACCGATGACGGGGGCAGTTCGGGCAGGCTGCGCTCCGAGCTGGGGGTGCTGCCCCCCGGGGATATTCGCAACTGCCTGGTAGCCCTGGCGGAAACAGAGACCCTGATGGACAAGGTTTTCCAGCATCGCTTTAATGCCGGGGATGGGCTGCAGGGGCACAACCTGGGCAATCTGTTGCTGGTAGCCTTGACTGACATTGCCGGCGATTTTGTTTCCGCAATAAGAGAGGTCAGCAAGGTCTTAAAGGTCCGGGGCCAGGTTTTACCGGCCACATTGGAATACGTCACCCTGGGTGCAACCATGCGCGACGGCACTACTGTAATCGGGGAAACCTCGATACGTCGCCATGATCAAAAGATCGAAAGGGTTTTTTTGGTGCCGGAACAATGCATGCCGGTTCCGGAGACCCTGGAAGCTATCTGGCAAGCTGATGCTATAATACTGGGACCGGGCAGCCTGTATACCAGTATAATCCCCAATCTGCTGGTGCATGGGGTGGTCTCCGCCATTGAGCAATCCAACGCGGTCACCTGTTATGTGAGCAACATTATGACCGAAAAAGGGGAGACTGATGATTACAGCGCCGCTGATCATCTGCGGGTAATCCTGGAGCATCTGGGCAAACAGATCATCGACTATGTGATCGTCAATTCCGGTTCAATCGATGAAGAACGGTTGAAGCGTTACCGACAGGAAGACGCCCGACCGGTCAGGACCGCCAGCAATGAGATCAGGGCGATGGGGATGCGCTTGATTGAAGAGGATCTGGTCTCAGATACCGATGTAGCCTGGCATGAACCCGACAAGCTGGCTCAGGTTATCATTGATATTATCAAGAGCCATAAGGAAAGAAACATAAGGAGTATGACCTTTTGAGGGAATAAGCGATGAGTTTTTCCAATCAGGTAAAACAGGAACTGGTACGGGAACTCCCCGATAAAGAATGCTGCCGGCGGGCTGAACTGGCGGCCTTGGTTCATGTCAATGGGCAGGTTATACCCATGGACGGGGAGCGCTTGAAACTGGTGGTGCGAGCCGAACAGGCCGGAACCGCACGGAAGATATATACACTAATCAAGTCATTATACGGCCTGGAGACCACGGCTCACTCCAAAACCCTGCGCCGCTTTAAAAAGACTCGCATTTATGAGGTACATGCTATTATTAATAAGGATGCTGAGCTGTGGAAGAAGCTGCAAGGCTTCAGTACCAGCAGCACCCGAAAAAGATACCTCACGGCCAATCTCATACGCCGGCACTGCTGCAAGCGCGCCTATCTGCGCGGGATGTTTTTGAGCAAGGGTTTTATCAACCGCCCTGAAGGAGAATACCATTTGGAGATCATCTTTCAGGAGTTGGCATTGGCCAAAGAGGTGCAGCGCTTATTAACCAAGTTTAACTTGTCAAGCAGGATAGTCGAACGCAAGCGAAACCTGGTATTATATATTAAAGAGGGTGAAAAGATAGTAGATTTTCTCCGGGTAGTTGGTGCGCATAAAGCCCTGCTGGATTTTGAGAATGTGCGTATTCTCAAATCCATGCGCAACAGCATCAACCGCCAGGTGAATTGCGAAACTGCTAATCTGGCCAAAACCATAGATGCTTCAGTCCGCCAGATACAACTTATCAACCAACTGGTGGAACTGAAAGGTTGGGAGTTTCTCCCCGCCCAGCTGCGGGATTTGGCCAGAGCGAGAATCGAGTATCCCGATAAATCCCTCAAAGAACTGGGAGATCTCTTAGACCCGCCCTTAAGCAAATCCGGGGCTGCCTACCGGATGCGCAAATTGGAAAAGTGGGCTGAAGAAATAATAGATTTCTCCTGAACAATAAATAAGCAGATAAACACAGAGAAGAGATAAATGTGGAGAAATACCTGCCTGATATGAGAGGAAAGTTAGTATGCGGCTTACCCATGATGTGATACTGGCACAGCAGCAGAAGCTGCTGATGACACCTGAACTGCGTCAGGCTATTGCCATTCTGCAGATGTCCTCGATTGAACTGTCCGAGTATATTCGCAATGAATTGGCGGAAAATCCCCTCCTGGAAGAGAAGACTGAGGCGGAGGAGACTGCGGATATCGGCGAAGAGACAGAGCATGAGATCGATAACGATATCAGTGAATGGCTGGAACTGTTCGGTGACAACGAGCGCGATACCTACGATGCCGGGGTGAGTTACCAGGGGGAAGAGAAATCCCTGGAGAATTTTGTTGCGCAAAAACCCAGCTTATACGAACATCTGGAGTTTCAGCTGCATCTTTTCAGCACTACTCCTGAAGAACAGGAAATAGGTGAATACCTGATCGGCAGTATAGACCAGAATGGCTACTTAACCGCCAGGCTTGACGATGTAGCCCAGCAACTGGGGGTTAGTTTGGAACAGGTGGAAAAGGCCCTGGAATTGATACAGTCCTTCAATCCCCCTGGTCTGGGTGCCCGCGACCTCTGCGAATGCCTTATCCTGCAATTGCGGCAATACGACAAAGACTCGGAATTGGCCCGCAATATCATCTACAATCACCTCAATGACCTGGGCCGGGGCAGATTGAATCGCATTGCCCAAAAGGTTGGGGCTCCGGTACAAAAAGTACAGGAAATCTGTGATTTGATCAGAAGCCTGGATCCCAAGCCCGGGCTGCAGTTCAGCGGCGATGAAATAAAATATATTACCCCCGATATAATTGTGGAGAAGATTGACGGGGAATATGTGGTGATCATCAACGATACCAATTTCCCCCGCCTGATAGTCAACAACAAGTATGAGAGCATGCTCAAGCAGGCTGATACACAGTCCGAGGAAGCCCGCAAATACCTGGAAGAGAAAATGGGTTCGGCTATATGGCTGATTCGCAGCATTGAGCAGCGCCGCATGACCTTGTACAAGGTGTCGCGCTGCATCGTCGACCTGCAAACCGAATTCCTGGATAAAGGGGTAAAGTACTTAAAGCCCATGACCCTGCGCCAGGTGGCTGAATTGATCAATGTGCATGAATCCACCGTGAGCCGGGCCACCACCAACAAGTATATACAGACCCCGCAGGGTTTGTTTGAACTCAAGTATTTTTTCAGCACCGGTGTGGAGGCCAGCGGTGATGACAAAATCTCCTCCAAGAGCATCAAACACATGATACAGGACATCATTGCCGGTGAGGGCCCGCAGCATCCTATCAGCGATGAAGCCATTGCCCAGCAATTGCAGGCCAAAGGCATTCGCATCTCACGCCGTACCGTAGCCAAATATCGCCAGGAACTCAATATTCCTTCCACCTCAGCCCGCCGCCGCTACTAGGGCCATCCTCCCGGAGATCAGGCAACAATTAACGAGTATCCACATAGTTTATATGGGTGTATTTAACAAAGCCATTCACATAATTTGCATCATTTTTCCACAAATATGTTATACTATCTGTAGTTAACCGCAGTTCAACGTTTAACTGTTTTCCGATTGGGACAAAATTGTCCCTCAGGGCTAATATTATCCCAATAGCCCTTTAAATGGTGAGACAATGGAAAGGGTATTTACCATAATGGAGCGGTTCGCTCCCGATGCAATGGACTGCATCACCAACCGTTACAAAATGCTCAAGCAGATCATGCACCAGCAACCTGTGGGAAGGCGGCAATTATGCAAAGCCCTGGGTTTTACTGAACGCATGGTGCGAGCCGAGATTGAGCATTTGAAATCTATTGGCCTGATTCATACCACACCTGCCGGAATCTGCCTCAGCCTGGCTGGCTTACAAATCATTAACGAAGTCGACCTGTTCGTTCCCTCCCTTTTCAAGATTCAAAGCCTTGCCGAACATATTAAGAATCGCTATAACCTGCAAGAAGTGATACTGGTGCCTGGTGACTCACACCACGATGAGATGATCAAAAGGGATTTGGGACGGGTCGCGGCGGCTTACATGAAGAAGTGCTTGTTCCCCGGGTGTACCCTGGCAGTTACCGGAGGCAGCACTCTGGCCGAGGTGGCGGATGCCATTACTGATGGCACCGGCTTTCCCAACCTCATGGTGGTTCCGGCCCGCGGCGGCCTGGGGGAAGATGTGGAACAGCAGGCCGGGACCATAGCAGCACGGATTGCCAAGACTATCGGGGCTCAGTACCGTATGCTGCATATTCCCGACAAGCTGCAGCAGGCTACTGCGGAGGCTTTGAAGCAGGACCCTTACATAAGAGAAATAGCTGATCTGATAAAATCCAGTGACGTACTGTTTCACGGCATTGGCTCAGCCATGGAAATGGCCAACCGCAGGGGCTTGACTGCCGAGGAAATCAAGCTTCTCCAGAACCGAGGGGCAGTGGGCGAAGCCTTTAGATATTATTTTGACGAACAGGGCAATATAGTATATGAGGTTCCTGGAATTGGATTGGAATTGCATGATCTGGCCCATATTCCAACCGTGGTTGCGGTGGCCGGCGGAAGCAATAAAGCGGCAGCTATTAAAGCGGTATTGGAAGCAGGCCATCAAACCGTATTGATAACCGACGAAGGTGCTGCTCAGGCCATAGTGGGATTACAAGACTCAGAAAGGTGGTATAAAGATGACGGTAAAAATAGGAATTAACGGCTTCGGAAGAATTGGCCGTCTGGTTGCGCGAGTTATTGCCGACCGTCCGGGGATGGAATTGGTGGTAGTAAATGACTTGGGGAGCCTTAAGGCCAGTGCCCACCTGTTTAAGTATGATTCACTGCATGGTGAATTCAAGGGAGATGTAACTATTGAATCCGACAACCTGGTGATAAACGGGCAGAAGGTCCGCTACATGAGTGAAAAGGACCCGGCTCAACTGCCCTGGGCCGATCTGGGAGTGGATATCGTTATAGAAGGCACCGGGGTTTTCAGGAGCCGCAGCAAGGCCGGCAAACACCTGGAGGCCGGGGCTAAAAAGGTCATCATTACCGCACCCGGGGATGGGGTCGATTTGACTATGGTGATGGGGGTAAACCATGACAAATATCAACCCTCATTTCAACTGCTCAGCAATGCCTCCTGTACCACCAACTGCCTGGCCCCGGTGGCCAAAGTGCTCCTGGATGAATTCGGCATCGTCAAGGGATTGATGACCACAGTACACGCTTATACCAATGACCAGCGCATCCTCGACCTGGCTCACAATGACCTGCGCCGGGCCCGCGCTGCAGGGCAATCCATGATACCCACTACTACCGGTGCGGCCAGCGCCCTGGGCCTGGTTATACCCGAACTGGATGGCAAACTGGACGGCCTGGCCATAAGGGTGCCTACCCCGGTAGTCTCACTGTTGGACCTTACGGTGGAATTGGAAAAACCGGCCAGCAAAGAGGACATCAATCAGGCCTTTCTGCAGGCCAGTCAGGGGCGTATGAAAGGTATCTTGAAGTATACCGAGGTTCCCCTGGTTTCGGCAGATTACCGCGGGGACAGCCATTCTGCTATAGTGGATGGGCTGTTGACCATGACTATAGGTGACAGAACCGCCAAAGTCATAGCCTGGTATGATAACGAATGGGCCTATTCGGTCCGATGTGTGGACATAGCCCAGTATATAGCCAGCCAGGGCTGGTAGAAGGTATAAGACATACTATTGGAGGTGCAGCAATGCGAAGTATTAGAGATGCTGAGGTTAAGGGGAAACGCGTGCTGATGCGTGTGGATTTTAACGTGCCCACAGACAAGGACAACAATATCATTGATGACACCAAGATACGCGAAGCCTTGCCCACCATCGAATACGTCATCCAACAGAGGGGGTGCTTGATCCTAATGAGCCACCTGGGGCGCCCCAAGGGTAAACCGGATGAAAAATACAGCCTGAAAAAGGTGGCAGACCGCCTCAGTCATCTGATTCACCGGCCTGTTGCTATGGCCCCGGCTGCAATCGGCCCGGAAGTGGCGGCTATGGTTGAAAAGATGCAGCCTGGTGATGTGATTTTACTGGAAAACGTGCGCTTTTATCCCGGAGAAGAAAAAAATGATGATGAGTTTTCCAAAGCCCTGGCCTCTTTAGGCGACTTGTATGTAAACGATGCCTTTGGCAGCGCTCACCGCGCCCACTCATCCACCACCGGGGTAGCACATTATCTTCCTGCCTATGCCGGCCTGTTGATGGAGAAAGAGGTAGAAATGCTCCGGCTGGTTCTGGAAAAAGGACAGCAGCCCCGCATGGCCATTATGGGCGGGGCGAAAATTGCCGACAAGCTCGGGTTGATAGACAATCTCATCGATAAGATGGATATTATAGCCATTGGCGGGGGCATGGCCAACACCTTTTTAAAAGCGCAGGGGATTGAGGTGGGCAGATCGCTGGCTGAGGATGATCTCCTGGATGAAGCCCGCCGCCTGCTGATTAAGGCGGAAAGCAAAGGGACCGCTTTAATGCTGCCCGAGGATGTGCTGATCGCGGCACAGATTGCCGCCGATGCAGCAGTCCAGACGGTTGATGTTAAAGATGTCCCGTCAGATATGATGATACTGGATATTGGTCCCAAAACGGTGTTGAAATACCAGGAGGCCATTGCAACCGCCAGGACTATTATCTGGAACGGACCTCTGGGGGTCTATGAATATGAGCCCTTTTCTCATGGCACCCGGGAAGTGGCGCGCGCGGTGGCCAGCTCATCAGCCCTGAGCGTCATCGGGGGAGGAGACTCGGTCGCAGCAGTGCACGATTTGGGAGTGGAAAAAGGCATCACCCATATTTCCACCGGCGGAGGGGCCAGCCTGGAGTTCCTGGAAGGCCGGGAATTGCCCGGAGTGGCTGTTTGTGAGGCCGTGCCCACTGCCTGAACCGTTTGAGGGAGATGCAATTGAATGAGAAAGCTGTTGATAGCAGGCAATTGGAAAATGAATAAAGTACGTGGTGAAGCCCGTCAATTCGCGGCGGAGTTCCTGCCTTTAGTAGCCGCGGTTAAGCGGGTGGAGGTCTTGTTATGCCCGCCCTTCACCTGCCTGGATGTGATGCAATCAGCCCTGGCTGAATCCGGGGTAGCTCTCGGGGCGCAAAACCTGTATTGGGAAGCCCAGGGGGCCTTTACCGGGGAGATTTCCGCTAAAATGCTGGTTGATTGCGGGTGTCAGTATGTTATTATCGGCCATTCCGAGCGGCGTCACATCCTGGGGGAGAACAACTTCATGATCCGCAAAAAACTGGCTATGGCCCTGGAAAACGGGCTAAAGCCCATACTCTGCGTGGGTGAGACCCTGCAGGAACGTGAAAATCAACTGGCCATGCAAGTGGTGGAGGAACAGCTCAAAGAAGCCTTAAACGGCTTAAAATTTAGCGCTGAACAGCTGGTAATCGCATATGAACCGGTATGGGCTATAGGTACCGGCATCAACGCCAGCTGCAACGATGCCCAGCAGATGTGCCGCCTGGTCCGCAGAGTCTTGGAGGCGATGCTCGATAAGGAAACCGCGGATGGGGTAAGAATACTGTATGGCGGGAGCGTAAATGCCGATAATATTGCGATGTTCCTGGTGCAGCCGGATATTGACGGTGCTCTGGTCGGGGGCGCAAGTTTGGAAGCAGCTTCGTTTGCCGCTATAGTTGGAGTAGGTGAAAATGTCAAATAAACCAGTATTATTGATGGTTCTTGATGGTTGGGGAACAGGCTGCGATTGTACCGGCAATGCCATTTCCCGGGCCAATCCCCAGAATTTTAACCGTTATTATAGAGAGTATCCTTCTACGGAATTGAAATGCAGCGGCAAGGATGTGGGTTTACCTGCCGGCCAAATGGGCAATTCTGAAGTAGGACATCTCAATATAGGGGCTGGTCGCATAGTTTATCAGGAAATCACCCGTATCAGCAACGCTATAGAAGATGGCTCCTTTTTTGCCAACCCGGTCTTGCTTTCGGCCATACATGCTGCCCGGGATAAACAGGCAGCGGTGCACCTGATGGGCCTGGTTTCAGATGGTGGGGTGCACAGCCATATGGAGCATATTCTGGCCCTTTTGGAATTGTGCCGGCGAGAGCAGATGGAAAGGGTTTATGTACATGCTTTTCTGGACGGCCGCGATGTAGGGCCAAAAAGCGCCGCTCAATACCTGCAGCAACTGGACCTGTACATGCAATCCATCGGGGTGGGCAAATTCGCCACCATAAGCGGCAGGTTTTACGCTATGGACCGGGATAACCGCTGGGACAGGGTAGAAAAAGCCTACTCGGCAATGGTGACGGGGAAAGGTAACTCCGCCCCCAACTGGGCGGCAGCGGTGGAAAACAGCTATCAGGCCCGCATCACCGATGAATTCGTGGAGCCAACGGTGATTGTCGATGAACGCGGTGAGCCCATCGCCACTGTGCAAGACCATGACAGTGTAATATTTTTTAACTTCCGCGCTGACCGGGCCCGGGAAATAACCAGGGCTTTCGTCGATCACGATTTTGCCCATTTCGAGCGGGAGTACTGGCCTCAAGTCAACTATGTGATGATGACTCAATATGATGTGACTATCGAGGCCCCGGTAGCTTTTGAACCCCAGAATCTGAAAAACACCCTGGGAGAAGTGCTGGCGGAAAATGGCCTGCGCCAGTTGCGTATTGCTGAAACCGAAAAATATGCCCATGTGACCTTCTTTTTTAATGGCGGGGTGGAAGAACCCAATATAAATGAGGATCGTATTCTGGTGCCTTCGCCCCAGGTGAAGACCTATAATTTGAAACCGGAAATGAGCGCCCCGGAGGTTACCGACCGGGTCCTGCAAGCGATTGATCAGGGCATTTATGATGTCATCATCATGAATTACGCCAATCCTGACATGGTGGGCCATACCGGCGTGCTTGAGGCGGCTATTGAGGCCATACAGGTGCTTGATCAGTGTCTGGCCCGGGTGACCGAGAGGGTCCTGGCTCACGGCGGAGTGGTATTGATGACCGCTGATCATGGCAATTGTGAGACCATGGAGTGTCCTATAACCGGGGGACCTTTTACCGCCCATACCAGTAATAAAGTGCCTTTTATTCTGATAGCGGAGCAGTATCGCAAGGTAGGCCTGCGGGACGATGGCGCCTTGTGTGATATCGCTCCTACCATGCTGGAAATCCTCAATATAGACCAACCCCGGGAGATGACCGGGAGGTCTCTTATACTGCCGGTTTGATGTGAACACACTAGTTCTGGAGGGAGACTTATAATGAGCACGATTATTGACGTTTTTGCAAGAGAAGTGTTGGATTCAAGGGGCAATCCCACTGTTGAAGTAGAGGTTATTCTTGAAGATGGTACAATGGGCAGGGCTATAGTCCCTTCCGGGGCTTCCACCGGGGCTCATGAGGCCATAGAGCTGCGTGACGGGGACAAGCAGCGCTACCTGGGAAAAGGGGTTCTCAAAGCGGTTGATAATGTGAATGACATAATCGCCACCGAGATCATCGGTATGGATGCGCGCCGGCAGGTGGATATCGACACCCTGATGATTGATCTGGACGGAACCCCCAATAAGAGCAAGCTCGGGGCCAACGCCATCCTGGGGGTGTCCTTGGCTGTAGCCCGAGCAGCGGCCAGTTACCTCGATTTACCGCTTTACCAGTATATTGGCGGGGTAAATGCCCGGGAGATGCCGGTGCCGATGATGAACATCCTCAACGGGGGCAAGCATGCCGATAACAATGTCGATATACAGGAATTCATGATAGTGCCGGTGGGGGCCTCATCCTACCGGGAAGGCCTGCGCATGGCGGTAGAGATTTATCATACCTTGAAAAGTGTGCTGCAATCCCGGGGATTGGCCACTTCAGTAGGGGACGAGGGCGGATTTGCCCCCAACCTGCCTTCTAATGAAGCGGCTATCGAGGTGATTCTGGATGCGATTAAAACAGCCGGTTATGAAGCAGGCAGAGATGTGTTCCTGGCATTGGACGTGGCCGCCAGTGAGCTTTATAAAGACAAGCGTTACCACCTGGAAAGCAATGGCCTGGTCTATAGCTCCGAGGAAATGGTGAATTTCTATGAGGAACTGGTGAAGAAGTATCCCATAGTGTCCATCGAAGACGGGCTGGCAGAAGACGATTGGGACGGGTGGGAGCTTTTAACCCGTCGCCTGGGCAAAAAGATCCAACTGGTGGGCGACGATATATTTGTGACCAATACCGCAAGGCTGGCTATGGGCATTAAGCGCGGGGTAGCCAACAGCATACTCATCAAGGTCAATCAGATCGGCACCTTGACCGAAACCCTGGATGCAGTGAAAATGGCGATGAGGGCCGGATACACCACGGTTATTTCCCATCGTTCCGGCGAAACCGAGGATTCCACCATAGCCGATATTGCGGTGGCTACCGGTTCGGGCCAGATCAAGACTGGGGCTCCCGCCAGAACTGACCGGGTGGCCAAATACAATCAATTGTTGAGGATTGAAGAAGAGCTGGATGAATATGCCGACTATCGCGGCCTGAAGGTTTTTGCCGCTTATCGTGATTAGAGTCGCCTGACTTGTCAAGCCCCAAGAACTTGTGCTAGAATGTAACTTGTTCTGATGCAACGATTGCGCAATGGAGGTGAAAACTTGTTAAAAACCATATTGATCATCCTTGAGGTGATTGTATCTTTAGGTCTCATCTCCACCATTATCTTGCAATCGGGTAGAAGCGCCGGTTTGTCAGGCAGTATTGCCGGCGGCAGCCAGGCTATTTTCGGTGGCAAGAAAAAGGGCCTGGATGAGCTGTTGAGCCGCATTACCACTTGGTTGGCGATAGTTTTTATGATAGTAACACTGGTTCTCGCCATAATAATGAGCTAGCCAGAACCGCTTTGAGCCAGTTAACAAGCAGGTGCCACCGGCACCTGCTTTATTATATAATGACATTAATATTACCGGGAGAAAGAGCCACCAATGGTCCTGACCGAGACGAGGAAGGATGGCTATGAATGAAAAGGGTACGACACAGTCGTTTGAACTGCAAGGCGGTGGAAATGTGGCCTTGCTTTTTTTACACGGTTTCACCGGGACGCCTGCTGAGGTTTATCCCACGGCAGCTTTGATCAATGAAAAAATCAACTGCACAGTAAGCGGAATACTGTTGCCCGGCCACGGCAACGCTCCGGAAGAACTGGACAATTACTCCTGGCGCGATTGGACTGCGGCCGTGGAGGATGAGCTCACCCGGCTGGCGGCCACCCATCAACACCTGTTGGTAGGAGGGCTGGCGATGGGGGGTCTGCTTTCCCTATATGCCGCCACCCACCGGGAGGACATCAAAGGCGCTATCACCATCAATGCCCCGGTTTTCACCAAAAATCCCCTCTCCACCTCGCTTTTTGTTTCTGCCTTAACCCCTCTATTTGGCTTTATGAAGCCTTTTTATGCAAAAAACGATAT
>LFSQ01000021.1 GCA_001512785.1 Syntrophomonas sp. DTU019 | reverse complement strand
CTAGCTCAAAGAGTCACTGCCATGACCAGAGGAATTTTACACATAATATTGGACTTGATCGGTTCCCGACTAACGTAACCAATATTTCTACCTCGGAATAATGTGGAAATATAAGCATAGAAAGGGTGAATAGCAATGATAAGGCAACGCTGCCATCCTTATTTCTGCAGTTATTGCAAGGCTTACCCCTGCCGCCAGTGGTGCGGATTGACCCCCTCCAAAGCATGTGGCAGGTGCAATAATCTGGTGCAGAACCCCAGCTTTGAAACTGACTTGAGCCAATGGGAAACTCATAATGTCACGACTAATGAAGGCATACCCTTTGAAGGAACTCAGGCAGCCAGATTGGGACCGGGTGAAGCCAACATGTATCAGGATATATCTCTGTCCAAACTGAATTGCATGCCTTTGTTGCTGAGCTTTAATGCGGTATCGCCTACCAGCAACCAGTTCAACGGCGATTTATTGGCAGAGGTGTTATGGCTGGACGCCAGTCGTAACATTATCGGCACTGGTTTAAGCCTTTTTATCAAAAACGGCAGGATTACCGGCATTGACCTGACCTACTTCGATATCACCGATCGCCCCCCTGCCAATGCCGCCTGGGCCAGACTGCAATTTAGCAAAGCAAAGGGAAGTAGCTCTGATATGATCTTGATAGATCAGGTGATTCTCACTCCCGTAAGCAGCATCAATCTGCTCCAAAATCCAGGATTTGAAGCCGGCTTGAATCAATGGACAACAGCTTCATTTGATTCCAGTTATGCGCTGCCTTTTGCAGGCGGTGGCAAGGCACAGGTTACTCGGGCCGATACTATGTACCAAGACGTATTAATCGGCCACTTTCCCAAGAACTCCACATTTTTGCTGAGTTTTGCCGCTTCTGCCAACGGAGAGGCCTCTTTGTCTGTTGAGGTACGTTGGCTTGATGCGTTAGACAATCCGACACCGACAGGTGGTACTGGTCTCTACCTCGAAATACCTGCTCAGACTCTAGCAGCTCAGGAAAACTATTTATCTTATCTGGATATCACCGGCCCTGCTCCATTGGGGGCCTTCAAAGCACGGATTTTTTTCAGCGTGTTTGTTACCGAAGGAACTACTTTAACCATTGACCAGGTTATTTTTGCCAGGACAGCTACTAATAATTTAGTGAAAAATCCCAGCTTCATAGAAGGTCTGGATAACTGGATCCATGACAATGTAAGCCTATTTGCCGGAAACAATATCTACGAAGGCAATGTGGACGCCCTGGCGGCTGATACCGGGGGTTCACTGTTTCAGGATATACCCCTGGTAAATGCTGTTGGCAGGTGTTTTTTGTTTAATTGCGGGCTGGGGTTTATATCAAACGGGGGCGGATCCGAGACTCCTCAGATGCTGATCCAGGTTTTATGGTTGGATAAGAACGGAATGCAAATTGGTTTAGGGATGAGCTTAACCTGCTTAGTTACTGGCGGCAGGCCGAATTGGTTCGTTTATACCGGTATCACCGAACCTGCGCCTTTCGGCACCGCAGCAGCCCGGCTGCTGTTCACCAAACCAAGCAGTCAGAATATTGCGGTTGCGATCGACAAGGTAGTATTCGGGTGTTTGGTATAGACGGACGATCCGCAATACCGGGAAGTTTTAAAGCCAGATTATCCCTGCGATAATCTGGCTTTCTGGTTTTGTTTTGGCCTTGTTAAGAGTTATATCATCAGGCATAAATGCGTCCCCTCTCTTTGGCCTTGGCCAGAATTGGTTTTCGTTCTTCATTCAGGCGGGCATATTGTTTTAGCGTTAATATGAAAAACTCCTGCCTTTTTTGTGGTTCCAGATCCAAAATGACTGTTCCTCGGGAAACAACCTGGGCTTGCAAAACCGTCGAGGCCTGTTGCAAGTCTATTAAGTGTATGTCTCGACCTACAATGCCTGCCATCTCCTGAGCGAGCATATAGAGGTCATAAGCTGATACAGCCCGATGATGACTTAAATAGGCCACGTCAATGTCACTGTCAGGGTTCATGCGCCCTTGGGCTGCTGAACCAAAGATAATGATCAGATAGGGATCCACTTTGCTAATCAAGAATTTCTTTATGTTTTCAATTTGATCCGTACTAAGATGCATCACTAGTCCACTCCGTAATAAAAATAACCGGCCAGACCGTAAGAATAGTGTTCAAGGTGTAAGCGTTTATCCACAGATAAACTTTTAGAATCAGGCCAAGCATTCATAAAAACAAACCCGCTATAGATCAGAAAGCCAGGTTAAATCATATTGGGTAATTAAACCTTTTCGTTAACCTAATTATGTAGTATATCCTAAATAATGTAAATCAATTCTTATATTGAACAAATGGATTATCGAAATCCAGTTGTCAGGAAATCGTTTTTTAAGCGTAGCATAGATAAGCTAATAAAGGGGAGGGGTCAGGGTGAAGGCCATTCACATCAAGTCAATCAGCGTGCTGCTGGTCGTTTTAATGTTAACCACGATTCTTAGCGGCTGCACTCCCAGCAGTAAGGAACTGCTGCACGAGAAGTTCGGGCCGGCTGGTGTGGCTCAAGCCGCCGAATTTGCACCTTATCGTGAGGTAACCGTACAGGTTAAACCGCAAGTAGCACCTTATCAGGTTAAGGCCGACCTCAGCAATGTAGAGAACCGGGGGCGCTTTGAATTTTCACCTGAGGCTCAGGCCCTGCTGGCCAAAAACGGTTTTGTGGTCCTGCCGCAAATGCATCAGGAATTCTTCATGCTTTATGAAATTAACCGCTACGATGGCATACCCAATTTTGTCACCACTGATGCCATGCTGCATAACTACCACCTGTTTTTTGAACATCTCTTAAAAAGCGCGGAGGAGAATTACCTGCGCAATGAACTGCAGCAGCTCAACCAGGGTATGCTGGCGGCCTCGCAGCAACAATATCAAGCCTTGAAAAATACCCCCTGGGAAAATGCCGCCCGCCGCAATATGGCCTTTTTTGCAGTAGGCAGCCGCCTTTTGGATCCCAGTGTGAAGATCCCTCAGGAGGTGAAAGATGTAGTTGAGGCGGAGTTGAAGCTCATCCAGGAACACAATCAGGCCGCCACCTCACCGCTGATGGCCATGGGTTCAACACCTGACCCGCTGGAATCCTTAAAGGAGGACTACACTCAATACATCCCCCGCGGTCATTATACCCGCAGCGAGAATCTCGAATCCTACTTTCAGAACATGATGTGGTACGGGCGCATGACTTTCCGGCTGAAGAATGAAGACGAGACCAGGTCGGCGGTATTGATGACCCTGGCTTTGAGGAACGGCTCCAACCAGTCATCATGGGATAAAATCTACCAGACTACCAGCTTTTTCGTGGGGGAAAGCGATGACCCCGGCTGCATAGCTTACTCCGAACTGCTGGACAAGGTTTACGGCGCTGAGAGCAGCCTTAATACCCTGATAAGCGACAATGACAGGTGGCAGCAGTTCTTATCGCAAGCCAGGGACTTAGAAGGCCCTAAAATCAACTCCATCCCGATCTTCGATGCCAATATACAACCCGACCGGGAACAGGAAGTAAAGGGATTCCGCTTTATGGGGCAGCGCTATACTATCGATGCCGATATATTTCAACGCCTGGTATATCGCGAAGTGGAAGAAAACCCGGCCGGCGAACGCCGCCTGCTGCCCAAAGGGCTGGATATTCCGGCGGCTATGGGATCAGAAGAAGCCTATCGGATCCTGGAGGCGGAGGGTGAAACCCAGTATAAAAACTATCCCCAGAATATGCAGCGCATAAAAGAGCATATAGCCGGTTTGGATGCTTCGCTCTGGCATCACAACCTGTACTGGAGCTGGATGAAAACCTTAAAATCGGTAGTAGCGGAAAAAACCCAGGGCTACCCCAGCTTCATGCTCAATCAGGCCTGGGCCCGCAAGAGCCTGAATACTTTCCTGGGCAGCTGGACCGAATTGAAGCATGACACCATCCTTTACAGCAAACAGGTTTATGCGGAAATGGGCGGCGGTTACGATGATAAAATCGATGACCGCGGCTATGTTGAGCCTGATCCGCACTGCTACGCCAATCTGGCTTCCCTGGCCGCCATGACCCGTGAAGGGCTTAAAAGCCGGGGGCTGATTTCCGAGCGAGATGAGCAAAGCCTGCAGCTGATGGAGACTTTGGCCTTAAGCTTAAAGACCATATCGGAAAAAGAGCTGCAAAACCAGCCCCTGACTGAGGAAGAATATGAGCTTATCCGCAGCATTGGCGGCCAGCTGGAGCACTTTTGGATGGAAACCCTGCAGGACCAGGAAGGGGGGCGCTCCAAGCTGTTGAACGACAATCCGGCCATGCTGGTGGCTGATGTAGCTACCGCCCCACCGGATCTGGTCCTGGAAGAAGGCAATGGCTATGTGCAGTCCATTTATGCCGTGGTTCCGGTGGATGGCAGGCTGCGCATTGTAAAAGGCGGGGTTTACAGCCATTATGAATTCCCCTGGCCGGCAACCGACCGCCTGACTGATGAAAAATGGAGACAGATGCTGGAAAACCGGCAGGCCCCGCCACCCCCGGAATGGACCAGGGTTTTTGCAATAGACGGTTCATGCCGCATCATCATGCCGTGGGAAAATGAGCAGCAGCATGATTAGACTGGCCGCCATATTCCTGCTGTGCTTTGCTGTGGGTTTCATCGGGGGGCAAATCTCGGCAGCGGAGCCAGAAAATGTGCTCATATCGAGAGATACTGATCTTAACGGGATCCTAGAAAGCTATCATCTGGTAAACAAGCAGCTTACGGTTTGGGAAGGCCGGCAAATGATCTGGCAAACACCGGCAGAGTGGGAAATTGAGCGGATACTGCTGGCTGACGCCGATAATGACGGTGTTGACGAGCTGTTGATGGTCTTATGGAAACACGGCAGTTTTGGGGATGTCAGGCCGTTTTGGCAGTCAGCAGACCGGGCTTACAGCTGCCACCTCTTCATGTACCGCCTGCAGGCGGGAAGGATGAGAGCGGTATGGTGTTCTTCGGCCATTGACCCTCCCATTGCTGACATCTCGGCCATAACCGACAATGCCCAGCAGGTATCTCTGGAAATAAAAGAACGTTCAACATTCCCCTATCCTGCCACCCGCTCTACCTGGCAATGGCAGGACTGGGGCTTCGCCCGGGTAGATGCTTAAAGTGCCGCGGGTTTTACCCGCGGCACCGCGATTGTTTGTAAACTTGTAAAGTGGAATTACTTCTCCATTTCTTCCCTTTCACGTCTGGCCTTTTCGATGATCTTCTCGGCATTTTGAGCCGGCACCTCTTCGTAGTGGGAAAACTCCATGCGGAATTTGCCGCGCCCTTGAGTCATCGATTTCAGGTCTATGGTGTATTTGGCCATCTCGGCCAGGGGCACCTGCGCTTTGATAACCTGCTTTTTGCCGGCCGGTTCCATGCCCATCACCCGGCCGCGCCGGCTGTTGAGGTCGCCGATGATGTCGCCCATGTTGGCCTCGGGAACCTCCACTTCCACATTGTATATGGGTTCCAACAGGACCGGTTTGGCAGACTCCATACCCTTCCTGAAAGCCAGGCGAGCCGCCAGCTTGAAGGACATTTCCGAGGAGTCCACTGAATGGTAGGACCCGTCATACAGGGTGGCCTTGACGTTGGTTACCGGGTATCCTGCCAAAACCCCTTCTTCCATAGCCTCCACCAGGCCTTTTTCAACCGCCGGGAAGTAGTTGCGGGGTACAGCCCCACCGAACACATTCTCCTCAAAGACGAAATGTTCTTCTGTGGGTTCAAATCTTATCCACACATGGCCATACTGCCCGTGGCCGCCAGTCTGCTTTTTGTGCTTGCCTTCGGCCTCTACTGTGGCGCGAATGGTTTCGCGATAAGGGATGCGCATCTCCCGGCTGACAACATCGACCCCGAATTTGCGGGACAGTTTATCCAATATAATGTCCACATGGCTGTCACCCATGGCCTTGAGTATGGTCTGCTTGGTTTCGGCATTCTTCTCCACTCGAATGGTGGGGTCTTCTTCCATTATTCTGGTTATGGCGCCGCTCAGTTTATCCTCGTCGCCTTTGCTCTTGGGCTCAATCGCCATGCCCAGGGTTGGTACGGGGAATTGAATCGGATCCAATACCACCGCATTGCCTTTGGTGGTCAGGGTGTCGCTCGTACCGGTAGTAGCCAGTTTGGCGACTGACACTATATCGCCGGCATTGGCCTCAGGCACCGCTGCCTGCTCTTTACCGGTCATCACCAGGATCTGCGATATCTTCTCTTCACGCTCTTTGGTGCTGTTGAATATCACGCTTTCGGCTTTGAGCTTGCCGGTAAAGATACGGAACATGGTCATGCGGCCGATATAGGGGTCGGCAATAGTCTTGAAAACCTGGGCCAGGAAAGGCTCGTTCTCCACATCTTTGCCTTTTACCATGGGGTTGTCCTGAGGATGCGGACCGCAATCGACGATGAAATCCATCAGGGGCTGTATGCCGATATTTTTAATTGCCGAGCCGCAGAATACGAATACCGCCGAACCGGCTGCGGCAGCCTTTTTGATGCCGTCCATTATCTCAGCATCAGTTAATTCCTCGCCTTCCAGGTATTTCATCAAGAGGTCGTCGTCGGCCTCAGCCGCAGCCTCTTTGAGGGCTTCTTTGTATGTTTCCACATCATCCATCATGTCAGCCGGGATTTCCTCTTCGGTATATTTGCCGCTGCCGGCTTCAAAGATGAGGGCCTTATTCCTGATCAGGTCTACTACGCCTCTGAACTTGTCTTCCGCCCCTATGGGCAGCTGTACGGGAATGATATGGTCAGAGAAGGTGCTCTTCATCTGCTCGATTACCTTGAAAAAGTCAGCATTTTCACGGTCCATCTTGTTGATGAAGGCCAGCTTGGGCATCTGGGGAAAATCTTCCCAGGCCACTTCGGTTTGCACTTCAACACCAGCGTTGGCGGAAAACGTCATTACCATACTGTCGACTACCCGCGCAGCTCCAACCACCTCAAAATAGAAATCAGCAAAGCCTGGGGTATCGAGCACATTTATTTTGTGATCCCGGTATTCACAGGGTACCAGCGCAGTACTGATAGTGATCTTCCGCTTTATCTCCTCCGGCAGGTAGTCAGATACGGTATTGCCGTCGTCTACTTTCCCCATCCGCTTGGTTGCCCCGGTATTGAAAAGCATGGCTTCAGCCAGAGAGGTTTTCCCGGTACCTCCGTGACCGACCAAAGCTATGTTACGGATTTTACTGGTGGGGTAAACCTTCATTCAACAATAACCTCCTCGCTTATTCTTATACGTTAAAATGGTACAATAATTTTACCCTATAGGCAAAATTTTTTTATTTTTCAGCGTTTTGGGGCTGCCAGCACATAAAATATCCAGTATAACAGCAGGGCTGCAGCCAGGAAAATCAACAGCTGATGAAAAACAATGCCGCGGAAGGAGTCCACGATAAGTGTAAAAACTATCCCCAGGGCTAGGGGGAAAAGGTAAAGCTGATGAAAGGGTTTTTCCGGATAACCGGGATTCTGGCGGCGACGGCGATAATAGCCCAGGTTCAGCACAATAAAAAACAGGGCCGTATTGATTATTAAGCTCACCGCGATCATGTTTTATCTCCCCGGGAGAAGAAATCCAGATAACGCGCAAAAGTCTGCCGGTACTCCTCCATAAGCTTATAATCTGTCAAATCCAGGCTGATGGGGGTGATGCTGATATAGCCTTCTTCTACGGCCATAACGTCACTGTCAGGCTCCTGGTCTTCCTGTACCACGCCCCCACCCATCCAGTAATAGGTGTTTCCCCGCGGGTCTTTGCGCTCTTCAAAGAGATTGTCATAATTGCGCACCCCCAGCCGGGTAATGCGTATGCCTTTGATCTTATCCGGTTCCAGGGCCGGTATATTGACATTGACCAGTGTGGTGGTAGCGATTCCTTTCCGGGTAACAGTGCGGATCAGATTGCGGGTGAAAAGGGCCGCAAAACCGGCGTCCATCTCCGCTTTATAATCGTTCAAGGATACGGCTATGGACGGAACACCCAGTATCACCCCTTCAGCAGCCGCGGACACTGTACCCGAATAAAGCACATCAGTACCGAGATTGGGCCCGTGATTCACCCCGGAAACCACTATATCCACCTTCTCTGCAATCAACCGGCTTAAGGCCAGCTTGACACAGTCCACCGGGGTGCCGCCTACAATCCAGGCCGCGCTGGTTCCTTCAATTCTGGTCGGCATTACCTTGATGGGGTCAAATACGGTTATGGAATGACCGGTGCCGCTGCGCTCCCTGTCAGGAGCGGCCACATATATCTCCGCTATGGATTTCAATTCCTTGATCAGGGCATGCAGCCCGCTGGCATGAATGCCGTCATCATTGGTCAATAAGATTCTCATTTTGTCGCACCTGTTAAATGTGTCAAATACTGCCTTATTGGCCAAACTCCACTCCACGCTCCAACAATCCTATATGGTCTACAGGCCAATAGATGAATATGGCTTTGCCTTTTAAGCGATCCCTGGTCAGCCAGGTGTTCCAGCGGTGGCTGTCATAACTCTCGTTGCGGTTGTCGCCCATTACGAACAGCGCATTATCCGGCACCACCACCGGGCCAAATTCGTAATCGATCGCTTCGTTCAGGTATGGCTCCTTTAAGGGCTGATCATTTATGTATACTCTTCCCTTTTTAACCTCTACTTTTTCACCGGGAAGAGCGATAACCCGCTTGATATAGTCCCATTTGCTGTGCAGCTCTTCGGGCGGATCGAACACTACTATATCTCCGCGCTGGGGCTCTTTAAAATGATAGATGAATTTATTGACCATAACCCGGTCCTGCAGCTGTATGGTAGGCAGCATAGATCCAGATGGGATGATTCTGCCTTCGATGACAAAAGCCCTGAGGATCATGGCCAGTACAAAGGCTATCACTACAATGCTCACGGTTTCCTTGATAAAGCTAACAACCTCTTTGTTCATGTTTTCAACCTCTAAAACTCGTAAATCTTTATTACCATGTTATCGGCATTGTTTTTATCTTTGCTCAGGCCAAACATAACTCTTTTGCTTTTCAGGTTTTTGTTGAGAAAATCAATGATATATACCAGTTCCGGGTTGGATTTGAAAGAGCGATGGGCGATAAGCTCCAATTTGCCGGGGTCGTGCTGTTCTTCGCCAGTTTCCGGTTTTTCAGTCATGTCTGCTCCTTTCTATAATTAAACCATAAGATTGGGCAATAACAATGATGAAAACATACAAAAACATTTTACCTCAAATCCTGGTGGGAATAAACACTAAACCAGGCTGAGGATAAGCACGGCCATAAAAGCGGTTAAAGACAGGGGGATCCACAACAGCCGGGCTGCTTCCCGAGAAGGGACCCCGCGCCGGGTCATCATATCGCTGATGAATACTATTATAGGCAGTATTATCACCGACGTGACCAGGGTAAAATAGAGCTCCGCGGGGGAGCCGTACCGGTCCACTTCGCCCCGGTAATTATAGTGCAGGGGTAGCTGTTCCACTGTCTGGGAAAGATGATATATATAAGCCGCCGCCAGCCCCAGGGCGATCAGGTTAAGGGCCAGGAGTGCAAGGCCTGGACCGGTCTGCCACAGATGGGGTCGACGGGCCTGCTGAAGCGCGGTTTCACTTACTCGCGGCGGGGTCCAGTACTGCCGGACTTTTTCCATGAAACGCTCATTATTCTGCGGCGAGATGAAGTAGTTGAGCTCCCTGGTCTGAATCTTAATCAGGTCCTTCAGTTCGGTGGCATAGACCACCGCCATCCTCTGCTCTCCCCTCTCGGTGAAATAACCGCTGTAGGAACCGGGCCAATCATTACCCGCCAGGCGGCTCAGGCCGGCCCGCGGTTTGACCTCTATGGATAGTATGTCCTCATAAGGAATCAACAGGGTTTTAAAGCCATAATTTATTGTTATGCCTTTCCTGTCCACTTCATAAGTGAGGTTCCGGACCGCCCGGATAGCATAGTAAATATAGCCGGTCAGGCCGGTCATCGTTATCACAATTAAAATAAAAATAGTCTTATCGGGGAGCTGATAAGTAAGCCCTATAACCCCTGCTGAAACCACGAGCATGAAAAGCAGCAGAACCCAATCCCATGACTGCCGGACTTCACGAACTTTATAATGCATAAATCACTCACCTTTTAGTCAGAATACGCTTGCTGTAGCGGCTTGCTGTCATCAGGCAGTTTATACCACCCGAACCGCTTCGGCACTGTTGAGGAAATAGATAAAGCCCTCTTTGACGACCTGACCGCTGATAGCTGCCAGGGCCTGGCAATAGGCTGCTACCTGGGGGCGGTATTGCTCAATCAAATGCTGCTTATTATGAGCGGTTATGTGGTCGGTTTTGTAGTCCACCACCACCAGTCCGTCGTCCTCTTCAAAATAGAGGTCGATTACTCCCTGCAAAAGCATCTTTTCCTCCGGTTCAGGTGCATTTTCCAAAAGCTGCCCGGCTTTTACCAGCTGATTGAACCCTGCTTCGCGAAATACCCTGCGTGCGGCTAAAATGCGCCTTCCCAGCGGGGACAGGAAAAATCTTTCGATCTTATCTATATCTATACTGGCAGCCTCCAGTTCGGTCAGCATTTCCGCTTTCACCATGGCCTCTACCTGCGACTGCAGGCCGGTCAAGCCGACATTCCGCAAATCCAGCTGCTGCATCACATAATGCAGTATGCTGCCCCGCTGCGCTGCAGTTAAATCTGAAATCCCGGCTTCAGCAGCACGGCTCATGAATATGGGTCGCTTATTGAGGCTGGGAATTATACTTGCGGCGGTTTCCTGCCCGGTGAGGCCGCCCTTTGTGAGCTGCGTTACCGTCAGTTTTGAAGGCAGTACCACCGCGCCTGCATAAGGGTATCGCCAACTGAGGCGTTCCCGGATATGATCCTCCAGGTGCGCATCCCCTGCATCCCGGCTCGCGGCTATGCGGGCCAAAGCCTCTTCCTGCCTGGCCTGGCTTTCCTGCTCGCTCAAAAGCAGTTCACTGCTCTTGAGCACGGTAATGTTAAAAGGCACCTCCTCATCGCCCGGCAGTGAGGCCGGGGGCTCTTCCAGGTACTCCCGCAGGGCCTGCCCATCAGGGTGCTGTATCCACAGCGGGCCCAACCAGTCCATAATCCCTTTGGCCTGCGACAGCTCATAGCTCCCCTGCGGCCTTGCCCAAACAGCCGCCTTTTTATCCAGGTTATTGACGGTGCCGACCATAAACAGGCGAGCCTGAGCCCGGGTCATGGCTACATAGAGTATGCGCATCTCTTCCGCCAGGCTTTCCAGGCGCAGGCGCTCCTTAATGGCCACAGCGGCGATGCTCTCACTGCGGCGGCGCGTAGTCAGGTTGACATAGCGGCTGCCGATGCCCAGCTCTTTGTGCAAGACCATGGGGGCTTTGCTGTCAGCCAGGTTGAACGGCCTGCCCAGTCCGGCCACAATTACCACCGGGAACTCCAGGCCTTTGCTTTTGTGAACACTCATCACCCTGACCACATTGTCGTTTTCCCCCAGAACTCTGGCCATCTCCAGATCACGCCGGGATGACCTTAAGGCCTCGATAAACCTGATGAAGCTATACAGGCCGCGCAGGCTAGTGTTTTCAAACTGCCGGGCGCGCTCTGCCAGGATGCGCAGGTTGGCCTGGCGCTGCGGGCCGCCCGGCAGGGCTGCGACGTAATGATAGTATCCGGTCTCTGCATAGAGCTGCCAGATCAGTTGGTCCAGGGGAAGATAGCGGGCTTCTTTACGCCACCGCGAAAGCTGCTGTCTGATCTCCCTGACTCTCTCCCCCAGGGGATCAGAGCAGTTGGCGCAATACTCCTCGAACGCCTCATAGAAGGCCCCTTGCGGTTTTTCCAAGCGAATGGCCACCAGCTCAGCGCTGCTCAAAGCGAACAGCGGCGAGCGCAGTACGCTTAGCAAGGGGATATCCTGATAATGGTTGTCTATCAGTTTGAGCAGGTTGAGCATCACTTCCACCTCAACCGCCCCCAAATACCCCATGTTTACATCCGCGTAAGCGGGTATGCCCTTTTCAGCAAAGACCTCCATGAATTCCAGGCTCCAGTTATGGGTAGCCCTGAGCAGTACCACTATATCGCTGTACTTAAGGGGACGATACCCTTTTATGGCCTGGTCGTAATAAGGCTTTCCCTGCAAATCCTGTATAATGCCGGCTACAACGCCTGCTTCCCGGACTGCATCACTGCTCTCATCTACAGCTGCCAGATCCAGGCCTGCGGGCTGCTTGTCGATTATGGTTACGCTCACCGCTTCCCGGGCTACCTCAGGAACCGCCAGGCCGTGGTTGAGAAAAGCCTTTTCATCGTAATCTATTTCTCCTACATGGCGGTTCATAATCCTGGCGAAGACGTAATTTACCGCAGCGATGATGGCCGGCTGGCTGCGAAAATTCATCTTCAGGTCTATCCTGCTGCAGCCCTCTTTTTCCCCGTTCTCATACAGCCGGTACTTTTGCATGAACAGTCCCGGGTCAGCCAGGCGAAAGCGGTAAATGCTCTGTTTAACATCCCCTACCATGAAGAGATTGTCGGCCCTGGCTATGCAGTTCAGTAAAGCTTCCTGTACCAGATTGCTGTCCTGGTATTCGTCAACGAATATATAATGGAAGCGCTGCCGGTATTCACTGGCAGCCTGAGCATCCTGCAGTATCTTTAAGGCGAAGTGTTCCAGATCATTGAAGTCCAGCACCCCTTTGGCCTTTTTGCGGCTCTGGTATTCCCGGCTGAACTGCTGCAGCAAGCGGTTGAGCTGCAGCAAATAAGGATGGAGCTGATTCAACTCCTCACACCACTGCGCCAAGCTTTTGTTAAAAAGGCTTTTCTGCAGCGAGCGCAACAGCTCTTTGCCTTCCTCCCGCAGCCTTTTGGCGGTATCTTTCAGCACTTGATTGCCGCCGCGCACGGTGCGCAGGCGCGGATGGGTCAGGGTTTGCATGGCCTGATATAAGGCCTCCGGACCGGATGACAGCGCTTCGGCCAGTACCCGGGCACTGTATAAATCCTCTTCCAAAGCCTCCACGTAGGGAGCCGGGCCGTCAGGCTGTTGACATATTTTCATGGCTTCATTGAAACGGTCGCCGGCTGCCTTTATCTGCACGGCTGCGGATTCCATTAGGCTTACCAGCCAGGGGCTTTGGGCCAATGCAGCAGCATCCACGGCATAGGCCTGTATCTTCTCCTCCAGCCATAGCCACGGCTCAGGCTGGCTCTGCACAAAATCATATATAGTGAGCAACAGTTCCCTTAAGCCCTGATCGCTCCGGGCTGAAGAGAACATCTCAATTAACCCCAGGAATTCCGGAGCAGATTCTTCATAAGCAGCTTCCATTACCGTATCCAGGGCTTCCAGGCGCATCAAATCAGCCTCATTTTGATCGGCTACCCGAAAAGCCGGATCTACATCTGCCAGGTGATAGTAGCGCCGCACCACCTCGCTGCAGAAGGAATGCAGGGTGCTGATCGGGGCCTGGTTCAAACGGGTCAGCTGCCGGCGGACGTGCGGCAGGTGCGGGCCGGGCTGATGCAGGGCCCTTATCAGGGCATGACTGATTCTTTCCCGCATTTCGCTGGCGGCCGCTTTGGTGAAGGTAACTACCAGCATCTGATCTATATTTACTTCGTCCCGCAGGATGAGCTGAATCACTCTTTCCACCAAAACCGCGGTTTTCCCCGACCCGGCAGCAGCGGCCACCAACAAATTGCGATTGCGCAGGTTGATGGCCTGCAGCTGTTCAGCGGTCCAATTGCTCACCATGAGCCCCTCCTCTCCGCGTCGGTATAGATGCGCTCCATAAGCTGATCGCGATCCAGTGCGGCCAGCTGCCGGTAGCGATTGGCAGCAAACAGGCTGTCGAACTGGCACACCGCATGGTAATCGCAGTAGCTGCAGGCCTGCCTGGTCCCCTTTTTATAAGGGGCAATCTCTATATCCCCGGACATGATGCCCTGGCTCATGTCCCGGATCAATTGCTGTACATAGGTCAGGATGACTTCGAACTGATCCAGGCTTAACAAGGCTGAATTACTGTAAAAGTCCCCTGCCTCGCTCATGCCCACCGGCACTACCTGCGAGTATCCTTTAATATCGCGGTCCATAGCCCGGATCACAACGGGGTCCTCCAGGGCCAGGCCGCGCAGCCTCAGCCGGGCCGCCATCTTTTTCTCGATTTCGGCTATTACATCCTGGTCGGCCTCAATCAAAGGGTCTTCGATATGAAAATAGAAAATGCCGCCGGGACGGTTCTTGCCTTGAGCGTTGTTTATTCCCTGCAGAGCCACCATGAGATAAATGAGCAGCTGCAGGTTCAAACCGTAATAAACCTCGCTTAAGTCCAAATCCTGAGACCCCGATTTATAGTCGATGATGCGCACATAGGTGTCTTTCCCCTGCCGGTAGACATCTACCCGGTCAATGCGCCCCTCCAGCATGAGCATCTCTCCGTTGGCCAGTTCTACTACCAGCGGCGGGAATGTACCCCCCACCCCGAAACGCAGCTCATATCCCAGGGGGTTGAACTCCCCGGCCTGCAGGTGCCGGGCCAGGGTCCATACCGCGCGCTGCCCTATCCTCTTTAGCCTTTGCCCCAGGTAGCGGTAGCGGTAAGTGCTCATAAACACCCCTTCCCCGTAATCGGGCAGCATTTGATCCACTACTTCGCCCATGAGCTGCTGGCACTGTTCCGAGCTTAAGGCCTGCCAGTTGAGGCCTTTTTCCCGCATTTCAAGAGCGAACTGCAGTATCGCCTGGTGGAAAAAATCGCCTATATCCGGGGCTTTGACCTCAAAGGTTTTGCGCTCCAGCGGTTTTAGGCCGTAGCGTACAAAATGGGCGAAGGGGCAGGCGGCATAAAGCTCCAGGCGCGATATGCTGGTTTGCGGTGAAGCGCCGTAAACCCGCTTTAAGTGAGACTTATCAAGCCTTCCCGGCTGGTTTTTGAACAACAGGGCTTCTTCCAGGCGGCTGATGGCGAACTGCCAATCGGGCTCTTGCTTATACCAGTCGTAAACCGCCTGCCAGCGAGGGGAAACCTCTTTTCCGTCCAGGGACTGGCGCAGGCTTTCAATCAGGTATTTAAAGCTGCTGTGGGCTGACAGCAGGTAGCGCTCATCGCCCCGGGCCGGATCCATGTTTTCAAGCTTTACCGTAATGCCCGGGTAAAGCTGTTTTAAGCGGTCGATCAATAATGAAGGCCGCAGCGATTTGCCGTCAGCGTCGGCCAGGCTGTAAGAAAAGCGCACTGCTTCCCTGGCCTGGTTAAAGGCCTGGTAGATTAAGAAATCCTCCTCAATGGCGAGCAGCTCATTTCTGACCCCTACCTCTACGCCATGGGACTGCAGGATCTCCTTTTCGTCCAGCGACAGTATGCCTTCTGCAAGGCTGCCCCGGGGCAAGAGCCCATCGTTTACCCCGACCACGAACAGCACCCGGCTTTGCTTGCTTATAGAGCGGGTGGCCGTTCCTACCAGGACCTGGTCCACGGTTGAAGGGATAAAACCCAGCTCGGAGCAAGCCAGGCCCGCTTCCAGAACCTGGCGGAATTGCTTAAGGTCAGTTACTTCCTGCCCCATGATCTCCGCGATCTGGTCCAAAAGCTCAACCAACACATTCCAGATCTGGCTGTTCTCACTGGCCAGTTCAAAGCGTCCCTCAGCGATCAATTCCTCCACCCAGCTTTCCAGGGTCCGGGGAATCTGCATCTCTTCCAGCCACTCAAACCAGGCCCGGGCCATCTCTGTCCAGCTGGGATGGGCTGTTATCTTTTGCAGCAGTTTTTGCAGCGGGGTTATCAAGGCCTGGCGGAGTACATTCATCTCCTGGCGTAATTCTTCCTCACCCAGGCTGAAGTCTTCCAGCCAGCCGTTGCCCCTTATGTTGTAACGCCAGGCATAATTCTCCAGGCGGTCGCAATCCCGCGCATCTATAGGCATCAACCCGGTTTTTATGAAGCGCAAAACATCCTCCAGGCGGTAATGCTTATCCAGTATATCCAGTGCGGACAGCATCAGCTCAACCAGGGCATGGTGCAGTATGCTGCGCTTGTCGTCCAGGAAGAAGGGGATTCCATACTCATCAAAAACCCTTTTAATCAAGCCGGAGTACACCGCGGTGTCGGAGCAGATAACTGCTATATCGCGAAAGCGCATCTTTTCCTGCTGCACCAGGGACAGAATCCCCATGGCCAGGTACTCCACTTCATCCTGCGGACCGGGGAGGGCCGCAATGGAAATGGCCGAGGGTTCTCCGCTATAAACACGGTGAGGATAAGCATAAAGCTCTTTTTCCAGATGCATCAGTTCGGCGGGGAGGTTTTGGCCGGGGTTCTCCAAGGTAATTATATGTTCTTCCAGACCGGCGCGCCTGGCCGCATCATGCAGGCGGTTGTAATAATAGCGGGAGAGCGCTAAGATCTCCCGGTCCCTGCCCTCGCCCCCCAGTTCCAGGGTAAGGCTGACAGTCATAGCAGGCACGACTTTCATGAGCTGTTCCAGCAGCTTTAAGGTAGTGGGCGAAAAGGTGGTGAAATTGTCTATCCAAACCCTGGCCCGCTGTAAAAAGCGCGATTGCGGGAGGCGCTCGGTCACCAGGTTCAAGTAATCTTCACTATCCACATAGCGGTTTTGCAGGTAAGCGTTGTATTCTTGGTATATCAAGGCCAGGTCGGCCAGTTTGTCATGCAGCAAGGCATCTGCGGACAGCTTTCCGGCGCATTCCTGAAGAGCATCGCTGTCTACCGCGGATGCTTTCAATTCGGCCAGGATTTGACCGCATTGATCGATAAACCCGGGCTGTCTGCAGGCCTGGCGATAAACCGTAAGCTGCTCCTCACATGCGCTGATAACCTTTTTTAAGACCATATAACGGCCCTCCTGGCTGAGGAGAACCCTGGTGCGCCCGCCGGTTTCGTTCAATACCCTGCTGGCCAGGCGGCTGGGGCTCAGCACCTCAAGCCGCATTATGCCGGGGAGGTTGAGGCGGTTGATCACTTCCCGCTCGGCCTGCAGGGTGAACTGCTCCGGCACCAAAAGGATAAGCGGATCATCCCCCCGGGCATTGAGTTCCGCCTGGATTTCGGTCAATACCCGGTGGGTCTTGCCCTGTCCGCAGCGCCCCATTATGTAACGGATAGCCAACTCCTCATCCCCTTAAAGCAGTAACTTTTTTTATCATACTGGTTTCTCCTGAGCGCAACAAGCAGGCCTAAAAGCGCTCAGCAGCATTCTCAACCGCCTTTTTTGGTGAGAACAGTTTTTAAGACTGACTGCACAAGAACTCGCTATAGCCGTACCATCAATCCTGCTCTTTAATTAATCAGCCGGATTAAATATAATAGATAAGTAATCGCAATGGTGAGGAGATTAGTAAATGTTGCTGAAAATCGCCTTGGTTCTATTGTTGTTGGGCTTGATTCTGTTTGCCTACGGGGCTGTGTTCTACCTGAAGATCAGCCGCAAACTGCAGGAAATAAAAAAAGAGGACCTGGTAGCCTACTACCTGGACCTTTTCTATGAGCTGCTGCCCCGACCTTTTTGGAGTGCGGTAGTCGGCCTGGCTTTGCTGATACTGGCGATTATCACCGGCCTGGCAGCACTATGCTTCGAGATAGCAGCCTAGGCCTGGCTGGCCGCATCAATCCATCATCAGAATCTCGTCCAGCTGTCAGGGGCCTCTATTATATACAAACCGTCTCCCATATTAATCAATTAACAGGATCCGTTCACCCGTCAGAAGCCTGTCAAATACAAACCATCGGCACCGCACTAATCCATCAGCAGGATCCGTGCACCCGCAGCCAGCAGCAAGACCCCCAGCAGGTCTTTTATCTGGAAATCATACTGCTTCATGCCAAAAGCCCCTAGGTTGTCGATCATCAATGCGGTTAGAATCTGCGCCACAATTATGGCAGTGGTGGCATTGCCCACACCGATCTGAGGTATGGTGCGCACTACCGCGTATATGATGACCACATTCATGATCCCGCCCAAATAAGCGTACCAGGGAACCTCCTGCAGCTTGTTGGTCTGCCAGCCGGCACCTAAAGCTATTATGATGATTACTACGGTCAAAACCCCGATGACATGCACCACCAGAGTGGATTGCCAGACCCCGATTACCTTGCCCAGGGCGGCATTAAAAGTCCCCTGCAGGGCCATGGCAGCTCCGGACAAGGCTGCCAGACCCAGGAAAAGCCAGTTCACTGCTTGTGCTCCTTTCGCCTCTGTTGCCATTATTGTTCATAAGCAGGCGGGCTTTTATGCAAGGAGCTCAGGCAGCGCTGTTCAGAAGCGGTCAAAAGACCCGTATATCCATTTCAAATAGCAGGCCCGGACGCGGCGCAGCTTGTTCAGCTTGTCGCGCAGCTGCTCGCGCTCTGCGCTGTTTTCACAATTCACCAGCTGTTCCTTCAATCTTTCGATATCCCCCTGCAGTTCGCTGAGGGTTTTTCCTATCCAGCCGCTTCGCACCGTTTAACCACCCCGTAATAAATTGTTAACCACTAATATATTACGGGGCAGCAAAGCATAGGTGCATCGCCCCCGGTGGTAGTTAATGTAAACCGCCTCTAGAGGAAGGTTGCCAGGGTAATAATCAAGATGCCGGCACACAGGCCTATCCACCGGCGGCTTGATCTTTGCGCGGAGGCATGCGGCCAGAGCTGAAACATAACCAGATATAGCATTATCCCGGAGGCAAAGCCCAACAGCCAGGGCAACATTTGTGGCAGCACAGCCAGGCTGAGCTTGCCTATTGCGCTCCCCAGGGGGGTGATGAGGCCTATGGCGGCTGTTTGCAGCAAAATAAACAGGCGGCGCTGTCCTCCCATCAGCAGAGGGGCCGCAATAGCCATGCCCTCAGGAATATTATGTATGGCGATGGCCAGAGCGATCACCATGCCGGTGCGGGCCTTTAATTCCCCTCCCATGGCGATGGCCATGCCCTCGGGCAGGTCATGCATGGCAATCCCCAGCATTATCAGATAACCCAGCCCCAGCAGGGTTTCCGGGCCTTGCATCTTTTGACCCAGCCAGCGATCGCTGCACCAGATCGCCGCCAGGCCCAAAACCATTCCCCAAGTGGCGGCCTTGTAATTGCTTAGCAGAGCCGAGGGCATCATGTCCAGTATTACTACGGCCACCATTACACCCGCAGCCAGGCCCAGAAAAGCGGCCAGACTGCCTTTGCTCCAGTTGCGCTTCATAAATAAGACCATCGCCCCGATGGTGGTGCAAAAGCCGGCCGCAACACTCATCAGCATCACATTATCAAGCACCGTCACTCCCCCAACTGCTCAACCCATAATAATTCTTATGTGTCATCCAGCCAGGTTAGTATCACTGTAAAATAAGTGTGGTACCAGGCACCACACTTATTGTAAATGTTGGTATTAATAGGAATATTCACAGGCGAAACCTCATAAGGTGCAGCAAGGAGGTGCGAAAAGGTGTGGAAGAATTTTAACATTGAATTGAAAGGACTGGCCAGGGCTATCCTGTTATCGCTGTTTCTGGCGGCAGTTGCTGCCGTGGTGGTGTATTATACCAGCCTGTCGGAGAAGTCCTTCAGGCTTTTGGCCCCGTTAATCCTGGCCATCGGTGTTTTTGCCGGTGCAGCTTATGTTGCCCGGGAGCGGGCTACCCGGGGGCTGGTCAGAGGCCTGAATTTCGGAATCATGGTGTTTATACTGATGCTCATCGCCACGGTTATTGTTGATCCCAGCCTGATCACTTTGAGAAGCTCGATTTACAATCTGTTATTGTGCATGGCGTCAGGGGCTTTAGGGGGCATACTGGGGATCGGACTGAGCAACAACTCTTAATAACCTCAAAGTTAGATTCTCTAAATAAACAACCCCGACCGCCAGAAAGACCGGTAACCTGGATAAGAGGCAGGCCGGGCAAAGGTTAAATCCAATTCTAATAACAGACAGCCAGGCCGCATACCTGAATTAAAAGATGACTGCCGCGGGATCAATTCAAACCCCAATAACAGCCAGCCTGGCCAGGTACGCAGATAAGAGCAAGGCTTGCCAGGGTTTAATTACAACCCCAAAAACAGCCAGCCAAGCCGGACGCCCCGGCTTTGCTGGCTGCCTTATTACATGCTGTAAAACTGCCTGCTGCTTGGTCAGCTTCGATTAACTGCTGTGAAATCTCATTATATCCTCAATATCAGCCCCATATCTTCCTCAACAGATTGCGCAGGAAAAACGGGAGTTTAATGTAATATACCCGCACTTGTTATGCCTCCTTAAAATATACACTGCCTTTTTTGGTATTGTATGATTGTCTGCCAAAAAAGGTGACAAATATTTAGCACGGGGTCAAATAACGGGCTCCCGTTTTAGCCAGAAAATCCCGCAACTCAGCCCTTTTAAGGGTTACCACCCTTTTGATGGGAATGCTGTTTTTGAAAACCCGGCCATAAGAGCGCTTGGCCAGGCGGGCATCCAGGACAATCAACAGTCCGCGGTCGCTTTCACTGCGAATCAAGCGTCCCGCCCCCTGCTTAAAGCGAACGGCCGCATCAGGAAGCATAAACCCCTGAAAGCTGCTGCGTCTCTGCAGCCGGAAATAGCGGTCTCCGGCACAGCAAAAAGGATCCGCCGGGGACCTAAAGGGCAGTCGCACCATGACCAGGGTTTGCAGAATCTCCCCTTTCAGGTCAACCCCCTCCCAAAAAGTCTCCAGGCCCATCAGAACAGTCTTGGGGGCCTGAGTAAACCTTTCCATGAGGGCTTTGAATTCCCCGTCTTCGCCCTGCACCAGGAGGCAGATGCCCTGTTCTTCGGCCCAATCCCGCAAATTCCGCGAAGCCTGCTGCAGTTCCCTGCGTGAGGTGAAGAGCACCATGGTACGGCCCTGAGTCACCTGTAGTATGTCTTTCAGGGTTGCAGCTACAGCCCGGGAAAAGTCGGCTGAGGTTGGGTCAGGCATATCGTACAGGGATAGGAGCATGGCCTGTTGATCATAGTCGAAAGGCGAATACTGCAAGAGGGTTTGCACGCGCTCCCGGTTGTCCAGGCAGTTGAGCCCGTTTTTCTCGATGAAATAACTGAACGAGTCTTCGATGGTCAGGGTTGCGGAAACCATCACCAGGGATTTCAATCTGCTGAATAAGCGCTCATGCAGCAGTTCCCCGATGCGAATGCTGGAAGATGACAGGGCTGCCGGTTGACCATTTTTAAAGCTTACCCAACATATGGTATTCGCCCGGTCAGGGGATTCCTCCATGACCACATAGGCATTTTCCGAACCCTCCCGGAGCGACTGCAGCACCGCATTTACCGCCATTTCCTCATCGGTCCCGCTGAGCTCCGCTTTGAGTTCACTGCATTGATGAATTAAAAGGTTCATAAGCTGCTGCCAGCCGGTATATTGGTCGACCAACTCGGCAAACCAGGGGCTGTCGAAGTCCTGCTGCTCCAGGACCAAAGCGTGGTTATCGCGCGGCTTGACCGGCTTGATGGCGTCAAAACAGGCCTGCAAATACTCCCCGCAGCGGTATACCGTGCTGGACAGCTGGTTCAAAGCCGGCATCAGGTTGGGATAGCGGCCTTTGAGATACTGCAGGTAGCCGCGTTCGTGTTTGGCCTCCTTGCTGTACAGCATGCGCAGGATGTCCTGGCATTCCTCAAGCGAAAATACCGCCGCCAGCCTTTCAAACGACTCTCTTTCAAAGGTATGGGCTTCATCGATGATCAGGTAGCGGTACTCCGGCAGGATGCTGTTGTCAACCATCAGGTCGGAAAGCAGCAAAGAGTGGTTGACTATCAATATATCGGCTTTTTCCAGCCTTTTCAGCATCTTGAAATGAAAGCACTTGTCGCGGTAGCGGCACAGTTCCCGGGCACAACTGCGCCGGCTGGCGGCCAGCAAGCCCCAGTGACGCATGAGCTCGCCGGGGAGCTTCAGTTCTTTGCGATCGCCGGTTTCGGTATTCTCCGCCCATGTAAGAATCGCGCTGATAAAATGCTGCTGCTCCTCATCGAGCGTTTGCTTGCCGGCCAGAATGCTAATATACTGGTTCCAGCACAGGTAGTTTTCGCGCCCTTTGGCCTCCGCAACCCTGTAATCGCATTCCAGCACAGGCTTAAGATCAGGCAGGTCACGTTCCAAAAGCTGTTCCTGCAAAGCCCGGGTGCGGGTGGAAATAACCACTTTTTCGCCGCTTTCCAGGGTCCATAATATGGCCGGCAAAAGATAAGCAAAGGACTTGCCCACCCCGGTGCCGACTTCGGCTACCAAAAACTCCTGGTTGACAAAGGCATCGGCTACCGCCTCGGCCATTTTGACCTGTTCATCGCGGTGCCGGTATTGTTTGATGTGCTGTTCCATTGGCCCGCCCGGCTGAAAATAAGCCGCCACGGCCTCGCGGTCAAAACCCATGAGCCTCAAATACCCCTTGGAAAACCTTCCCCTTTTATATCGCCCGGTTTCATTGCCGTCACAACACCTGTGGGCTTGCCCAACTGAAGCTGTACCTCAATAACTCAACTGCTCATTCGATAAGAATGACTTCCCGGCCCTTGTCTTTGGGCCTGATATGATAGGCTGCTTCCACCCGGACCAGCTCTTGTTGCAGCAGCTCCCGCTGGCCGGGCAGGTTTTCCATGCGGGTCTTTACCGCCAGCCCACAGCTGGCCGATACCTCCCGGGGCACCGGAATCACCAGGAATTCCGCCCCGGCCCGCTGCAAAACCTTCTCCGCCTTCAAAGCCTGCGTGGTGGTGCCGAAGGTGAGCAGTCCGAAATCATTCAATTTTACCAGTTCTTTGCTCATTACATCGACCCGTATTATTTATACTCAACCGGACCATGGTTGACAAATGTGCCTTTAGCCTGCCCCACCAGGCGGTTTTCACACCATACCTCGGCATCGGTAAAAATCACGGTCTTGCCCGCTTTTCTCACCTTTCCGATAGCCTGCAGCACCGATCCATGGGGTACGGCGGCTATCATCGCAACCGATATATCTACGGTCACCCCGGTAATCCCCAGGGAGCGAATGGCGTTGCCCATGGCCGCATCGGCTATGGACATGATCAAACCGCCATGCAGCAGACCAAGCGGGTTGCAGTGCTTCTCTTCAGTCAGCACCTCGAATTCAGACTGGCCGGGAGACAAACGTACCAATTTCAAACCCAGAAGATGGTAGTAAGGGGTTTTCCCCAGGGAATGCAAGAGGTAATCGAATAATCTTTGGTCGATACCGCCATTCACTGCAGCCACCTTAACTCCCCCATTGCGTTTAATAAGGTATATTATAGCACAAGCCCTTGTGCCTGTATTCAACAGCAATATGCCTGCCCCCGGCGAGGGCATGCAGCTCAACATCTCCTGGCGGGAAAGCCCAAATCATTTAAAGGTGGGAGGATCTCACCGCCTTAAAGCCCAATCCCGGTTAATTCGCGCGACAGATCCCGCAATTCCGGGAAGGGACTGATGATGCGCGGCAGCACTCCCTGTATATAAGAGATCACCAGTCCATAGTTGCTGATCGCTACCCCCAGGCTGCTGGCCTCTCTCACCCGATTCTGGTACACCGTCGGGGTGAGCATACATCCCCCGCATTGGATGACCATATCGTATTGCCTGAGGTCGCGTTTTAGGGCCGGTCCGGCCGCCACCTCAAAGTCAAGCCTTTTTCCGGTATACTCCCGCAGCCAGCGGGGCAGTTTGACCCGCCCGATATCATCGGCCATAGCGTGATGAGTGCATGCTTCCGCTATCAAAATACGGGCTCCATCCTCGAGTTGCTCGATCTTCTTAACCCCTTCAAGCAGGGCGCAGAACAGGCCTCTGGATTTAAAGCGGGCAAACAGGGTGGAAAAAGTGGTCAGGGGAATATCCGGCGGCAAAGCGGCGGACACCTCATTGACCACCTGAGAATCAGTGATTACCAGATCCGGCGGGCAGGCTAGCTTTTCCAGCATATTGGCCAATTGATTCTCCTTGACTACCAGGGCCAGGATGTTATGATCCAGCAGATCGCGCAGGGTTTGAACCTGAGGCAGGATCAAGCGCCCTTTGGGGGCACCCAAATCGATGGGTACCACCAAAATTGCCACATCGCCGGGCTGGAGCAGATCACCGGCGATAGCCCAAGATTCATCTTTTTCACCCAGCTTGAGGGAGCGGATTTTTTCCTTCAATTCATTTATGCCCTCGGTGTGGACAGCCATCGTAACCACGGCATCAATGCCCTTCTGCTGGAGTTGCTTTTTGAGGGTGCTGTATTCATAACAATCGGACTTGTTCAAGGCCACGATGAAAGGCCGCTTTTGGGCCTGCAGGCGTTTTACTATATCATCCTCGAATCCGGTCCACTGCCCGTCTCCAACCACTATTACCCCTACATCGCTGTCATTGATGACCTCCATAGTCTTGTCGATGCGTTTTTGGCCCAGCTCGCCGCTGTCATCAAGGCCGGCGGTATCGATAACCAGGCAGGGCCCCAGGGGATTGATTTCCACCGCTTTGTGCACCGGATCGGAGGTAGTTCCGGCGGTAGCCGAAACAATGGCCAGGTCGTAGCCCACCAGAGCGTTGAGCAGCGATGATTTGCCGGCATTTCTGCGCCCCAGAAAAGCGATCGCGGTCCTCATCCCCCGGCTGGTTTCGTTTAAAGTGCCCATGCTTGCTTGCCTCCTTGTCTATGTCAACACCTCTATAAATCGCTTGTGTGCCAGGCCAGGCGATCCCATAGTGGTTGACCTGGCGTACTGCCTGAGCCGAATACCGCTCGTTTGTCAGGCCAGGCCTTCCTTCTTACCGGCAGCCAACTGCCTGTTAAAGTAATGCGGGGAATCGCCCCATTTGCTGAGGCATAAGCGGTAGCCGGCGGATTCAACCTCCAGGCGTATGCTTTCCAGGCTTTTGGTTTCTTTGTTGGGGTACAGGGCATATTCGGCCTGGTGTTCTTGAGGGGTAAAAACCGGCATAACCACGTTGCCCCCCGCTTTGACACCCAGTCTGAGCCCTTCTGGATTAATGTTTTGCAGGGCGGTTGATACCACCATGTTGATGTCGGGCATCATCAACCGGGCCAGGGCCATCATCTTTATACTGGTGCCGAAAGCATCCTGGATGATATAGTCCCGGGCTTTGGCCAGAGGGGTGTCGTGATGCGGTATATAAGGCCCCATCCCCAGCATGTCGATGTCCTGCTCCACAAAGAAATTGAGATCGGCAGCCAGACTGGCGTAGCTCTGCCCGGGCAGGCCGATCATAACCCCGGTCCCTACCTGGTAGCCGATATCTTTCAGGTAATGCAGGCATTCCAGGCGCCGTTCATAAACCTGCCGGGGAGGATGGATGCGCTTGAAAACCTGCACATCGCTGCTTTCGATGCGCAGCAGGTAACGGTGCGCTCCGGCATCGTAGAGCCGCTTGTACTGCCGGTAAGTCATTTCCCCCAGGCTCAGGGTCACACCCAGTCCGGGCGGCCTCTCCTGCATGCTTTTCTCCCTGAGTTCGCTGACTACCCCGGCTATCCGCTCAACTTCCCGGTCACTGCTGTTTTCCCCGGCCTGCAAGGCTATAGAGGTTATCCCCGCCCGGTAGATGGCCAGGCCCAGCTCTATTATCTCCTCCGCCTGCAGGTGATAGCGCTCAAGACTGCGGTTGGAAACCCGCAGCCCGCAGTACAGGCAGTCCCTTCGGCACTGGTTGCTGTATTCGATCAGCCCCCGCACATAGACCTCATCTCCCCGAAAAGCCAGCCGGTTTTTTTCTGCGGCTGCCAGCAACTGGCCGAAGAGGCCGGGATCAGCACTGCTCAAAACAGCTTCCAGGTCCCACCCCATGAACCTCATTCTCCGAACTCTCCTTTAAGCAGGCCGACAATATTTTCCACATCCTCCATAGCCAATATCTCGTGTTTTTCGATTATTACCCCATATTCATTATTTATCTGCAATTTCATCGGAACAGCGGTGGGATCATGCACCTCGCCCAGCAAATGCGACCAACGCCTGCCGTAAATTCTTGCCCAGCGCAGCTTTATGCCGGGATAGGCCGCGCCAAGCTGCTGCTCCAACCTGACCATCTTTCCGATTATCGCGGGAATATTCTCAACGTGGTGAGTAGACATCCAAACAACTCCCTTCTGCCCATACCGCTGCAGTTATCATAGAAACAAATCCCTTTCCCCGGCCTCGATGCGGTCCAGCATTTCGCGTACCACCCGGCGTACCTCGGGATTGGGCAGAGCTTGCAGCTCTTTTTCGATCAACGGCTCCCCTGCCCTGACGGTTTCGGGGCTGGCATAGTCCAACAGGTATTCCTTAAAAGTCAGAATGGCATTGGGCATGCACAGGTTGTGAATCTTGCCCTTTTTGGCGATACCCATAAAGCACTCCCCGGTACGGCCACAGCGGTAATCGGCGGTGCAGAAGGAGGTGATCCAGCCCATTTCTGCCAGATCCCTGATAGTCTCGTCCAGGGTGCGGGTATCGCCCAAAATAAACTGCTGCTTGCTGTAGTCGACTTCCTTTTGGCTGTATGTTCCCACACCGATGTTGGAACTGGCATCAAGCTGCGTGCAGCCCACATTTACCACCTCATTGCGCACCTCGGCCCTCTCCCGGGCGGTAATGATCATGCCGGTATAGGGGACACAGAGGCGTATAACCGTAACCAGCTTTTTGAAAGTGCTATCATCAACCAGATAGGGGCTCTGTTCTGCAAAGGGGGTATTTACGGCCGGCTGCAGACGAGGGAAGGAAATGGTGTGCGGCCCGACCCCGCCGAACTTGCTTTCCAGGTCGATGGTATGGGCCAGCAAGCCCATGACCTCAAATTTCCAGTCATAAAGGCCGAACAGGGCTCCTATGCCCACATCATCGATGCCGGCTTCCATAGCCCGGTGCAGCGAATAAAGCCTCCACCGGTAGTCGGCCTTTATGCTGCGGTGCACCTGCTGATAGGTGTGGTGATGGTAGGTTTCCTGGAAGACCTGGTAGGTGCCGATGCCCACATCCCTCAGGACTTTATAGTCGGCTATCTTGAGCGGGGCGGCATTCACATTGACACGGCGAATTTCGCCATTGCCTTCCTTGGTGGCATAGGCCACTTTAATGGTCTCCGCAATATAGTCTACATCTGATTTGGGATGTTCGCCGTATACCATAATCAATCGTTTGTGCCCCAGATTAACCAGGGCCCTTATTTCTGCCTCCAGCTCCTCTTTGGACAGCTGGGTGCGGTGGATATGCTTGTTTTCCGCCCGATACCCGCAGTAAGTGCAATTGTTTACACAATAATTGCTGACATACAGGGGCGCAAAGGTGACGATGCGGCGCCCGTACACTTTGTGTTTGATTTGCAGGCCGGTACGATACATCTCTTCCCACAGTTCCTCATCCTCACAGTTGAGCAGGACAGCGGCCTCATCCAATTCCAGGCGATTCAATTCCAGGGCTTTGGCCATTATCTCCCTGATCCTCACCGGGTCGGGATGCTGGTTGACTGCCAGCAGGTTTTCAATCAGGCTGTCATTGATAAAATCGCGTCCTTTATTGAGGAAAGGCTCATTCTCCTCCGGTTTGATCACATTATCTCTCCATTTGGCAACAGCGGCTAACATTATGGATTCCTCCCCAGATAAGTAGTGATATTAGCAAAAATGCCTGCTCCACAAGAGCAGGCAGTAATATTCCATTGACTTTTACTCGCCCCCCTTCAAATCAGTCGCCCTCCTTGTCAGGGTCACAAAATGCTTTATTCTTTTAAGCCGTCTGCAGTAATCCCGGCTCAGCGCCTCTTGGTGAGAGCGCTCTTGACCGTAACCTGGGGTACAGTCCCCAGCCGCCCGGTCAGCGAGCCCAATTGGTCGGTGGTGCCGTCCACTATCAAAGCGATCACGTTAACCTCTTTTTCCCGATAGGGAATACCCATCCGGCCCACAATCATATCCGCGTGCTGGCTTAAAATCTGGTTGACCTCTTCCGCTGAAGCGCGGTCTTCTATAACAATGCCGATTACCCCCAGGCGCTTGTCGGACATAGACTCATACTCCCTTTCCGCCATACAATAAAGCCTGTCTGCATAGGGGTGCAGGCAGGCTTCGGCCATTCTCAATTCCCACCCCTTAAATTCAGCAAGCACAAATACCTCGTCATCAGGGTCGTTCAGTTTTAATTCATTATATTACACCGTCTCAGATTTATATAGCACTCTTTGTCACAAAATTTATTGGTGTGTTATTCCACCGGTCAGACCTTAAATATTACCGCCTTATACGGCGCAAATTAAGCACACAGGAGGTGTGAAGCTTTGCTCAAACCGGTTTTTAAAGAGGACTGGACCAGAATTGTGACCTATGCCATACCTGTAGTGATCGTGCTGCTGGCATTGTGGCTGATTGCCGGTAAAAAGCCGCCTGCAGAAGTGCCGCAAAAGCCCCTGGCCGAAAAAGCCGAAGCACAATGGTATGTCAAATTTTCGGTTAAAGATCAAAAATCCACCGCCTACCTGAATTATTCGGGAGCTCTGCCCTCCAGCGGCGGCAGGTACTACATCGGCGGAGTAGCCGTGCACCCCATTTATCCCGGTGCTGACCCGCGCCAGCCTATCATTCCTTATGGAACCATGATATATCTGGAGCAGCCGGTTAAGGTTCACGGGCGCGAAATGTCAGCCTTTACGGTTATCGACACCGGCGATATATACTACGGACGCTACGGATCGACCCCTTACTGGATCGATATATATTGGGGCAGCGGCGGCTACTATGGCAATCTCAGTGCAACTGAATTCGGCATTCAAACCGTGGATTACTATTGGTACGAACCCTGGCGGTGACGGGGGACTGTTTCACCGGTGTGGTTTTGAGTTTTTCTGCCCGGCCGGTTATGGCAACAGCATCTACAGTACTAATTAGTATGGGGTAATAGCTGGTTTTATCTGGAAAACGATCAGGCCCTATCACCTCTGAGCGCTTATTGTTCAACGAGCAAAGCGGCGTATGTAGCCCTGAATATATTCCTTCACCTGATTGGCCGGAGAATAGATGCCAAAATGCCCCTCGCAGAGAATATCAGCATTCAAAGCCAGCAGTTTCTCCATGGACTGCTTCCATTGGGCCAGGTCAGAACCCCACTCTTTCATAAACGGGCCGTGTATATCCTGGCCGAACAGAACCCGCTGCCCGCCAATATCGACATAAACCGCGATGCTGCCAGGGGTATGTCCGGGGGTATGCACGCAGTGCAGGGCCAATTCCCCGATCATCACGGTTTCATCGCCGGAAATGACCCGATCCACCTTGACCCCGCGGTATTTCACCCCGTACCAGGGGGCCGCAGTGAGTTCCGGACGCCCTTCTTCTATAGCCGGCAGTTCCAGGTGGTGAGCAATGACTCTGGCTCCCAGAGCCGCCTTAAAAGCCTCCAGTCCTCCGATATGATCGATATGTCCGTGGGTCACGATAATGGTCTTTATATTGTCCAGGTTTATGCCGCTGTAATCCATATTATCCAAAATCTGTGCCACGCTGCCCCCTGCCCCGGCATCTATCAAGCAGGCGGCACCAGGATCTTCCACCAGATATACCAGGCAATCCTCGGCATCGGATAATCTGCCGCCCCCTACCTGATAGACACATGGCGCTATCTCTATAACCTTTTTCCTCATTGTTATCCCTTCTTTCAGTGCCCATCTAAATTATGCCAGAATACCTCTTTTAGCTTACCTCGACTGCTCCAGCTTTTCAATGACAGGCAGCTGACAGTTGGGGACGGTCCTTTTTGTCAACTTTTTACAGGTAACAGGTGGGTTGCAAAAAAAAACAACAGGGGTCTGCCTGCTGTTTAATGAGCTAATCGGGTATTTATTTTAAAAATTGCCCAACAAATATGTATGGTAATACTGTTGAATGAATTATTATGCCAGGGACAAAAACACCACCGACAGCAGATAAGTAAATACCACCAAAACCACTGCCCCAAGACAGGCCTGTATAAAATCCCGTGCGCTCAAACCCTGAAACATATCATTCACCCCCTGATAGAACATCTGTTCCCATTATAAATGCGAACATTTGTTCTGTCAACGCATTAAATTTCAACCAAACGACTTTTCTAACCCGAACCCTTTCCATTACCCTGAAAACCTTTGTTTGAAGCAAAGCGTTCAGCCCAAATGCTGCTAAGCCAACCACCTGTTTTTTGTTTTTGTCCTGCACTACTTCAACCGGGCCAGGATCGGGTATGCTATATATGAGCTAAAAACCTGCCCATAAACCGGGTATCAACAATCACTTTACAGATTTCGCTCTAAAGAGGCCTTATGGCCAACCCTGCTACAAACATATACGAATGCAACGACCAGTTCTTGCCAGTGCAATAGCCATAATCGTGATATAATGACTAGCAGGATGGAGGATGAGCTATGAGTACGACTAAAGAAATAAATGCGAAAAGTCAATCAGTTATCAAAGACATCAACCTGGCCCCGGACGGCTATCGCAAATTGGAATGGGTCATGGGCTATATGCCGGTGTTATCGCACCTCAACCGGGAATTTGGTCAATCCCGGCCTCTTACCGGCAAAACCGTGGCCTGTTGCCTGCATTTGGAGGCCAAAACCGGTTACCTCTTGCAAACCCTGCAAAAAGCAGGGGCCAGGGTGGTAGCCTGTGCCAGCAACCCGCTTTCCACGCAGGATGATGTAGTAGCCGCCCTGGTTGACAGCGGCATCACGGTTTTCGCTTACCACGGCGAATCCATCGACGAATACCAGCGCTTTCTCGGTCTGGCCCTGGATGCCCGGCCGGATGCCATAATCGATGACGGTGCCGATCTGGTCACCCTGCTGCACAAAGAACGGCCGGAACAGGCCAGGACCATCATCGGGGCCTGTGAGGAAACCACCACCGGCATAGTGCGGCTGCGTTCCATGGACCGGGACAATGCCCTGCTCTTTCCGGTCATAGCGGTCAATGACGCGTATATGAAGTATCTTTTCGACAACCGCTATGGAACCGGGCAATCGGTGTGGGATGGCATCAACCGCACCACCAACCTGGTAGTGGCCGGTAAAAACGTGGTTGTGGCCGGATATGGCTGGTGTGGCAAAGGGGTATCGATGCGGGCCCTGGGGATGGGGGCCAGGGTTATTATCACCGAAATCGACCCCATTAAGGCCAATGAAGCCATCATGGACGGTTTTCGGGTCATGCCCATGTCGGAAGCGGCTCGCCTGGGGGATATCTTCATCACCGTGACCGGCAACATCAACGTAATCCGCCAAGAGCATATGGAACAGATGAAAGACGGGGCTATACTGGCCAACGCCGGCCATTTTGATGTGGAGATTTCCAAGCCGGATCTCGATTCCCTGGCTGTGAAGCGCCGCATTCTAAAAAATAATATCGAAGAATTCGAGCTCAAGAACGGCCGCCGCCTGTATCTCTTGGCCGAGGGTCGCCTGGTAAACCTGGCAGCCGGCGACGGCCATCCTGCCGAAGTCATGGACCTCAGTTTTTCGCTGCAGGCCATGTCACTGGTTTATCTGATACAAAACCGGCAGCATTTAGGCTGCCACGTATATAATGTCCCAGCTGCCATTGACCGGCAAATCGCCTGGCTTAAACTGAAAACCGCCGGTGTGGATATCGACACTTTAACCGAGGAGCAAGAGGCCTATTTGGCCAGTTGGGACACCAACCTGTAATAGTATAAATAACGGCCTTTGAGCCGGGATGCCACCTGAGGGGAAAAGATGCTCGACTGCATATCTGAACCGCCTTTCAGCCATAATAGTTAATGCTATTGAGGAAAGGCGGTTTTGTTATGGACACAACGGCTAAACGATATATATTGATATTCTTCGGGATTCTGCTGGTAATACTGATGGGCGCTTACCTGCTCAAGCTTATCAACGCTCCCCAGGCCAAACCTCTGGGCGACAATCAGCAGGAACCTTCCTACTACACGGTGTGGGATGAAAACGGCCATGTTATTCTGGAAACCGGCATCCCCCTTTATGTCGATGATATATGGATCAGCGAGCAGAATCAGCATTATCAGATAACTAAGGTAGAAAATGATCAGGCCTGGGCTGAGCTGAAAACCACTGACAATTCGCCGCTAAAGTCGATATTAGAAGCGGAAAGCACGGCCGCTCAGCCGGCCTGGGGGCCCAGCATACCGGTGCAAACGCCTCCACAGGACATTCATGTGGTGATTTATCATACTCACAGCGATGAATCCTATGTTCCCACCTCGGGCACCGCCTCCAAGCCGGGGCATGGGGATATATACAGTGTCGGTGCCAAACTGGCTCAAACCTTCCAGCTCAACGGCATCAGCGTCACTCACAGCATGAACAATCACAATCCTCACGATATCAACGCCTACCACCGCTCGCGGCGCACGGCCCGGCAGCTTTTGAACGAGAGCCCTGATGCGGCCTTCGATATCCACCGGGACGCGGCTCCGGCCTCCGCTTATCAGACTACTATAAACGGCATCCCTGCTGCCAGGGTAACGATTGTTATGGGCCGTTCCAATCCCAACTTTAAGGCCAATCTCGATTTCGCCCTGCAGGTCAAGGCCGCCGCAGATTCGCTTTACCCCGGCCTTTTAAGAGGCATTTTCATCGGCCGCGGCAACTACAATCAGGATCTGTATCCTACAGCTCTGCTGCTGGAGATAGGCACTCACGGCAACTACCTGTTGTCTGCAGAAAGGGCCGCAACCGCAATGGGCGACGCGTTGATAGCGGTGCTGCGCAACCGTTAAGACATCCCGGATACAACAGGCCTGTTCCCACCTAGTCACCGATCCTCAGTGCTTCGCAACCGTTTAAACATCCTGGCTGGAACAGGCTGATTCCCACGTATTCGCTGGCCCGCCATACTGCGCAACCACTACCCTATTCTGGTTAGAACAGACCTGCTCCCACATATTTGCCAACCCGCCATACCGCACAACCGTCAAGATACCCGGCCTTTCACAAGCCATCAATTTGGCCCCGATCGCTTCTTTCCCTGAACAGATACTATATAATAATAAAAGCTGCATATTTGCCGGCTATGATTTAGAGAAATGGGGAAGGGTGTTTTTTGAAGATCGCGCCGAAATGGCAGGTTTTAGCCATTGTCTGTCTGGGCATTTTTATGGCCACTCTCGACGGAAGCATACTAAATATAGCCAATCCCACCATTGCCCGTGATCTTGGAGTTGATTTGCAACAAATTCAGTGGGTGGTGACCGCTTACATGCTGACTGTCACCGCCACCCTTTTATTCCTGGGCAAGCTGGGTGACAGGATCGGCAGCCACAGGATTTACACCGCCGGGTTTTTGGGATTTACCCTGGGCTCGTTATTTTGTGGCATGTCCTCCACCCTGTACGGTTTGACAGCAGCCCGGGTGTTTCAAGCTGTGGGGGCCAGTATGCTCATGGCCACCGGAATGGGCATTGTGTCCAACAGCTTCCCGCAGGAGGAGCGCGGCAAGGCCCTGGGTTTGACCGGGAGCGTGGTCGGCATCGGCAATATGACCGGGCCGGCCCTGGGGGGTTTTCTGGTAGCTCACTTTGCCTGGCCGGTCATTTTCTGGATAAACATCCCCATAGGGGTTATAGCCTTCTGCCTGGCCTGGCGCTACCTCCCCCAACAGGAACACAGTCCTGGTGAGAGCGGCTTCGATCCCATCGGTATCATCTTATTCGCTTTGGCTGCGGTAATATTGGTGCTTTCCCTTTCGGTCAGCGGGGGCATAGAATGGCGTCTCTTCCTGCTGGGCATGATACTGCTGCTGGGTTTCTATGGGTTTGAAAAAAGAAATCCGCGGGCTCTTTTGGATCTGACCCTATTCAAGGTCAAAAGCTTTTTGTTCGGCAATGTCATGGGGTTTATCACCTATATAGTGCAAACCTTCATGTTTTTCCTGCTGCCGTTTTATTTGGAGCGGGTATTGGGTTATTCTCCAGACCAATCCGGCTTGTTCATGACCATACCCCCCATATGTCTGACCATCACCGCGCCTCTGGCCGGCAGCCTGTCCGACCGCATCGGCCCGGCCCGTTTAACCTCTATATCCTATTTCCTGGTCAGCATCGCTTTTATAGTTTTCAGCTTAATGGATATCGCGAGCAGCCCCTGGCACATAGCCGCCGGACTGGTGACTTTCGGCATCGGAATGGGATGCTTCGGCTCGCCCAATAACAGCTCCATACTGGGCTCGGTTCCCAAGACCAAAGCCGGTTATGCCGGGGGATTCATTGCCACCATCCGCAACTTTGGAAATGCACTGGGTATAGCCCTATCGGCCAGCCTTTTAACCTGGCTGTTGAGCAAAAACCTGCTCAGCCTGCCTTATAAACAGGCCTATGTCCTGGCCTCGCACCATACTTATCTGTTTGCTGCGGGGCTGAGCCTGACCGGCTTGCTGATCTCTCTTATGACCGCTTCGCAGCGCGACACCACGCAGCAAAGGGTTAGCAGGCAGGATGCTTGATCCGCAATACAGGCTTTAAGGCGATTGCTCCGGGTTAGCGTAAAATTACCCTGGGAGAATGAATAAGGAAAACAAAAAAGAGAATCCCTTCTTT
>LFSQ01000064.1 GCA_001512785.1 Syntrophomonas sp. DTU019 | reverse complement strand
ATACGATTTACTTGAGCCATTGTCAGCATCCTCCGATCTCCTTCCCCTATAGTCTGTCAACTACAAGGGTAAGGTGGTATGGGGAGCGCTGCAATGGCTTATCTGCAATAACAGGGAATTTTACTTTGCAACTTCAGGGAATTCCATTCTGCAATTCCTGGTAAATTGATTATGCAACAAACAGAGAATATATGGCGGTCGAGAGTTTCAATAACTTTATATTTAGGTTAGAAGATGAGAATGTGAAGCAAGCTTTTAAAGAAGTACAGGAACAGCATAGAGAAAACATTGACAAATTAGCGAGCTACATCCAAGACATAGGCGGACAGCCAGATGAAAACCTTGGTATGAAGGGTAAAATGGGGGAAATGAAGCTCAATATGGATTTGGGATCTAAAACAGATACAGATGAAATTATCAAAAAAGCTATAGAGGGAGAAACTAAAGGAGTTAATATGGCTGAGAAGGTCCTGAGAGGTAACCTGGACGAAAGGTCAAGAGATATTGCAGGCGAGATACTACAAAAGGATAGAAATTCTATTGAAAAAATAAAGAACTTACTGTAGCTATCGATAGTATATCAGAGCCGTCCGGGAGGGCGGTTTTTACTTTTGCGGGGCAGGTCCACCTTTTGCCGGATTGTGATGGCGAAAGGGGCTGAAAAATATGAAAGACCAAGTAAGGCCCCTCCGAGTTTGGAGAGTACCGGTCGCTATCCCACATACCATAAAACCACGATGATTGCCGCAATTAAACCCAGGGCATAATAGTCCGTTCTGCTAAGTGCCAGCTCATATAGGTATGTCCTGGGGCCGTGGTGGTAGCCCCGGGCATTCATGGCTTCGGTCAGTTGATCGCAACGCCTCATAACATTCAAAAGCAACGGGGTGCTTAGATAAACCATGAAACGCATCTTATCCTTGAGGTTTTTGCCTTTGAGGTCAGCCCCCCGAGCCGCGCTGGCTTCCTGTATGACATTGAGCTCCTGCAACAGCAGGGGAATGAACCTCAAAGCCATGCTCACCATCAAGGCTACATTATGAGACGATATTCTAATGACTCTTAAAGGCCGCAATAAGTTTTCGAGTGCCATGGTGATGTCAGCCTGGGATGTAGTCATAGTGAATAGTGATGCAGCTATGAACAGCAGGAAAAAGCGGCTCATTTGCACTATGCCCAGGTAAAGCCCTTCGCGGCTGATGTATTTGAGCCCGGGGGCTGAGAAAAGCGGGGTTCCGGCAGTAGTGAATATGTAAATCAAGAAAAGTATTGCAAAAAAGGCCCAGACTGGCCGGGTGGTACGCAAAAGCTCCAGGGGGCCTATCTTGCTGCTCAGGGAAACAACCAACAAAAATATGACAATAATAAATAATCCCAATGGAGCAGTGTTCAGCAAGGCCAGGCTTAAGGCCAGGACGGCGATCAGCTTTACCCGGGGATCGGTCCTGTGCAGAACTGATTCACGGGCTGAATACCGGGCTTGATTATACATGACCGGCCACCCCGCTCATCAGTCCATTTTGAACCTGCAGGTTTTGGTCATGGTGACACCATTTTTTTATCTCCTCGACTAGATCCTCTACTGATCTTATGGGCTTGTCGGGCTTAAAACCGGCTTCACCCAGCCTGAAGCTCAATTCCGCTAATAGCGGAGGGACCAGGCCATTAGCTTTCAGCAAATCCCGCTGCATCAGGATCTGTGCAGCAGGCCCGTCGGTGATGAGCCGCCCGTTGGCCATCAACAAGACCCGGTCGGCTTGCAGGGCCTCTTCCATGTTGTGAGTAACATTGACAACAGCTATATTTTCAGACCTGAGCCGGTTTAATATCATGAAGACTCTTTCCCTGCCAGCAGGGTCAAGGGAGGAAGCAGCCTCGTCTAACAGTATATAGGAAGGACGCATCGCTAGCAGGCCAGCCAGGGCCAGTAGTTGCTTTTCTCCGCCCGACAGCGTGTGAGGCAGGCGCTTCTCATATCCGTCCAGTCCTACCAGTTCCAATGCCCAACTTACCCGGCGGCGGATCTCGCTGCTGGGCAGGCCTAGATTACCCGGCCCGAAAGCCACGTCTTCTTCCACGCTCATGCCCACAATCTGATTGTCGGGGTTCTGAAATACCATGCCCACTCTCTGCCTGATCAGAGCATGATGACGTACTTCCGCGGTTTTCATGCCGTCGATCACTACCTCGCCGCTGCCGGGCAGGAGCAGGGCGTTTAAATGCTTTAACAAAGTGGTTTTTCCGCAGCCGTTGGGGCCAATCAAGGCAATGTACTGGCCGGGCAGGATCTCCAGGCTGATATCGCGCAAGCAGGCATCCGTACCTGGTTTATAAGCATAGCTCAGTTTTTCTACGGTTATCATCGGCTTATTCCCTCTTTTAAAACTGTGCCCTTCAGCCTGACGGTCAACATCGCTGCTGCCAGCAGTTTTATCAATTCGGGTATAACAAAAGGCACTACCCCTAACAGCAGTGCTTTCATGGGTGACAATTGCGCGACTACAGCCAGCTGCAGGGTGCCCAGCGAATAGATGACTATATCGCCGACCAGTATAGCCAATGAGGTATAGATAATTCCGGCCTGTTTGCGGTATTCTATTATCTTGCCGATAACATAAGCCCCGGCGATAAAACCCAGCAAATATCCCCCCGTAGGACCAAACAAAACCCCCAGCCCGGCCTTGCCGGCGGCGAAAACCGGCAGGCCAATACAGCCCAGGATGACATATACTGCCTGGCTCGCGGCTCCGGTCCGGCTTCCCAGCAGGGTTCCGGCCAGTGCGGTGAAAAAGGTCTGTAAGGTAAAGGGGATGGGTTGCAGGGGGATAACAATAAAAGCCCCGATGGCCGTCAATGCCCCAAACATGGAGGCATAGACCATGGAGCGCAGCGGGTTGGAGTCTGATAGCAGCATAAACCGGCTTCCTCCTGAAAAGATAAGCTCCAAAAGCATAAAACAGGCCAATAACTGACCAGGCTGATATAATCGTTGGCCTGGTCGTAAGTAGAATATAATACAGGCTCTGAAGAATTGTCAACCACAATAAATAAACAGGTTAACAATCAAAGCTGCTCCTCAGGAGGCTCTTTAACAAAGATCTCCCCGCTCATAACATGATGTATATTGCCTTCGGCATCGCGAACCATGAGGAATCCGTTGTTGTCGATGTCAATAGCCCGGCCTGAGGTTATCCCCTGAAGGCCGTCCAGTACGATGTCCTTACCGATGACCGTAGACAGCCTTCTGAATTCCTCCATAATAGCTGCAACGCCCCCGGTAAGCATTTGCTGATAGCGCTGTTCTACCCGAAGCAGCAGTTCCTGCAGCAGGGGGAGGCGGGGAACAGTACATTTAAGCTCTATCCTGGCTGAAGTGGCGCTTTGGCGAAACTCTTTGGGAAAGTCCTCAAGACGGTAGTTGACATTCACACCAATGCCTACCACGATGTATTCTATGCCATCCATATCAGTGACCGCTTCGGTCAGTATGCCCGCAATTTTCCGCCCGTTGACCAGTATATCGTTAGGCCATTTGATGCCCGGCTTTAATCCCAGCTGATGCAGGGCATCGGCTACAGCTACAGCCATAGCCGGTGTCACCCGGGAAAGCTGGTTTAAAGGCAGGGCAGGCCGCAAAATCACGGACACATATATGCCCTTACCGGGTAGTGAAAACCAGGCGCGTCCCCTTCTCCCGCGGCCCGCAGTCTGGCATTCCGCCACTACTGTGGTGCCCTCCGGGTAGTTTCGCGTTGCCAATATTTTGGCATAGTCATTGGTGGATTCCATTTCCTTAAAATAGAAGTAATGCTCCCGCCCGAACAAGGTGGTGTTGAGTTCAGGCTGAACCTCCAGCCCGGACAGAATATCCGGTCGGATGGTGAGGCGGTATCCCTTTTTGGGTGAGGCCTCAACCGTGTATCCCTCCGCCTGCAAAGACTTGATATATTTCCACACTGTAGTTCTGCTTACCCCGAGTTCCTGGCTCAGTGCCCCTCCCGACACCCAATGACCTTGTTTTTGCTTTAAGGTCTTAAGCACTGCCTCACGCAGCATCATTTCTGCCCCCTATGTCAACCGTATTTACTTAATATATTAACATTGCCATTGGGGATTACCCAAACCGGTACCAGGCATGATCCCCAATAACCTGCCCGAACACCGGACAACTACCGGTAATTTGAAACGATCTGTTTATCAAACCTCGTATTCGCAGGTCGCTTATTCAGCATGGCTTACCAGCAGGCGAAAACAAATATATAATTTATAAACAAATCAAGACAAAGGGGGCTCATGCTGTGCATTGTTCCAACATAGAAAACAGGGGACTGGATGCGGAAACATTTGCTTTCCTGTGCGATGTCTTCGGCGGACAGCCCTGCCATCGCTCACTGGGATTTGAAATTATTTATCTGGGCCAGGGAATCGCCGGTATGAGGATGGTAACTGACCTCAAGTACTCAACCGGGCAGGCCAGGGTGCATGGCGGGATTATTGCCAGCCTGGCTGATACCGTCATGAGTCTGGCGGCCTCAACCTGCGGGCATATTTATAGAACTGCGGAAATGAAAATCAATTACTTAAAACCGGTTTTTGCACTAACGGAGTTAAGAGCCGAAGCCAGGGTGGTTCACCCCGGCAAGACTATCGCGGTAGTCGAAGCCGATTTTTATGATGTTGAAGGCAAGCTGGCAGCCAAGAGCATGGGGACGTTTTTCCGCGATATTAAAGCAAGAACGGTTAAGAAAGGTGACGGAACTGAAAAGCCTTGAGATGCCTCCCTGCAGGTGAATTTTGACTGTGAATGGGATCAAGCCTGAAAATGCAACCTTGCAAGCGGTTATGCAAAAAATGCGGTATATATGAAATACCCGCCCATTCCAAGCAAAAACAGACCGCACATGAATATTATGGCATTATAAACCCCCGGTTTGAGGAATTTCTGTCCACCTGCTACCGCAATCGAAATCAGTGTATACCATAACAGATCGGACAGTATGTGCCCGGTAAAAAATGAAGCAACACCAGTAAGGCCCAGGGGGATAGCCAGGACCAAATAGCCCAGACCGACAGTAGCCCACCACACTGACCAGAAGGGATTGGATATGCTCAGCAGCAAACCGATCAGCACCGGGTGGAGATCGTTGCCGGACTTGACCGCAGTACCGGAAGTTGTTAATTGAATCCTGCCCGCCCGGGCATCACGGCTCATGTTATAACCCAGATAGATAAGAAAAGCCCCGCCTACCGCCGCGATTACGGTGGTGACCTCAGCCTTGGTCAGAAAGGCCGATAATCCTGCCATAAGTGCAATGATGAGCAATAATTCCAGCACACCGTGACCAAAAACGATCAGTGGTCCGGCCTTCCAGCCCCTTCTGGCGCTGGAAGCGATGGTAGCGGACAACAACGGGCCGGGCATCATAGCCCCGGACAAACCGACCACGAAAGCCGTGGCGAACAAAGTGGCTATTGTCATTTCTCCAGTTCCTCCGGTTAGCAGAGTAATCGTCTTTATTGGTTACACCACGGCCAGTGCGAGAGTATCAAGGCTAATGACCCTGACAAAGCCGAGCGGAGTAGATCGTACAGTTGCAGAAGGTTAAAAGCATGTTTTGCTGGGGAATACCACCATTGGCAGATCAGCATTAATCTGATAATATCAAATCCTATCGTTATAATGAACACACCGGTTGCTACTTTCCCTACACTGCTCCCTGTGCTGCGTGCCTGCCTCAAGCAAATGACCGGCCTGGCGCAATATTAATCGTTATTTCCCATGTTTCTAAATGGTTGGCTAAAAAACATATTTGCTATTAGTTAGCGTAAAATTACCTTGGGAGAATGAATAAGGAAAACAAAAAGAGAATCCCTTCTTTGA
>LFSQ01000148.1 GCA_001512785.1 Syntrophomonas sp. DTU019 | reverse complement strand
GGCTCACTGAAGCCGGACAAGTGGCTCAGTGGCTACTGGACAGGCGGCTCTGAAAGATCGGTGCAATTTCAGAAAAAATGTCCTCATGCAATAAAATTACAATTTAGCAACACAGGAAAAGTAACTACCTCATCCCTCTGTTATATTTTAAGTGGTGATAATATTGGACTATCGTACCGCAATGGAACTTTGTAAAAGATTTATCGTTGAGCATGCAGGTGAAGCCATTACCGCCCAGCGACTAGCAGATATGACCGGGTATTCGCTTTATCATTTCTGCCATGTATTTCGGGCATATTTTGATATGCCTGTCGGCGAATATATCCGTCGTCAGACCCTAAATAAAGCTGCGTCGGATATACTATCGGGCAAGCAGATCACGGAAGCGGCATTCGATGCTGGATTCAATACATCTTCAGGTTTTTACAAAGCGTTCAGGAAACAGTTCGGTATGAGTCCCACTAACTACCGTCATCAAAATGTGAAAAGGAGGAAAGATAACATGAAACCTAACTTTGAAAAAAAAGAGGCTTTTTCAGCTATTGGCTGCCTCATTCCCCCCCAGGACGGCAATGAGGTCGATATCCTTGAATCCGGAGCCTATTGGTTCGGTGCCAACTTTCACGATTACCCGAAATATCCAGTAGACAGCTCTAAGCAAGGGGAAATTGGTGCCTGGATACATCCGGATGAAGTTGCCGGAGATCTCCATTATTTCTTTGGCTACATTTCCGATGCCAGCGATGTTCCTGACGGTTTTGTAAAGCTAGACGTGCCGGCAGCCGAATACGCTGTTTTTCAAGTTCCACCTGTTTCCGCACATACCAATAGCAGCGAAAAGCTTGCCTTGGAAATTCGCAAGGTATGGAAATACATTTTTAAGGAATGGCTGGATGCAAGTGAATACTGCTTCAATGAGAGCAAGATGTGCTTTGAGTTTTATTACGGCGAGAATACGTGGATTTATATTCCCGTTAAGAAAAAATGCTGATTTGAGTATCTCACCATCAACTTAGACTGGCTTTGCCGAACGTAAAGAAACCCCCTCATTTTTTTAAAAAAGTGAGGGGGATTTAAATAGGTTTGCCCTTTTGCGCTATATATTTTTATTCAGTCACTTTGACTCTTTGTTTTTATCGCTTTAGTTCTCCATTAGACCGGTCAAGTTTTTCTGGCAAGGGTTTTGCGAATAAAGAAAAACCACAGTGGAAGCAACATGAACGAGGTCAAAAGGAATGCCCCGGATATAAGCTAAATAAAACATTTCAATTGTGGGCTGAGCCAGGAACATCAACGCTGCCGCCGGGTTCATGATTCCCCCGTAAATGAAAAACGTAACTAGCCCCGCAAGTTTGCCCTGAGGCAACAAAAATTGCACACCGTTTAAACATAACAAAAATTGCACCAAGTATAACAGAAATTGAACCGGATTAAACCACGCTACATTGATACGCTCGGTCTACTTCCTTCGCAGTTCCATCTGCCACAGTCAAAAAGTTGAGTATGATACCCTGGCTGCTCGGCACTCTTGGATAATTGTCCCTGAACCAGCTAATAGGGATTTCCAGCTTAGCAAGTTCGTCCGATTATCGACATCCGGTCCTGGCTTGCGTTTTTACCGCCAAAGCTTTTTGGTGAGCCAAAAGGAACAGTCTCCCCACAATCGTCCAACTTTACTGTAATGTAATCTTTCGAAAAGCGCCAAAATCCTTGGCCATTTGCGCGTAGAGTTCCTTGCCGAGCAGGAGTTTGTAAATCTCATCTGCTTTTTTCTCCGGCTCGACATCCTTGAACTGGTCCGGATAGAGTACCTTGCCCATATAATAAGCGTCAGCGATGGATGTATCAATATTGGTGGTATAGAAATTGTATGGCAGGATCGCATACAGTTCACCATTCTTTACCGCCGACAAGCTCTGATAGAATTGCCGGTTTTCGTTATAATCTGCTAATATTGATGGGTATCCGCCCCAGTCAATGAAAATTTTGTCCGGATTCCATTTGACCAACTGCTCTTTGTCTATCATCACCGCACCGGTTTTACCAGTCTCATCTACAACATTACGGGCATGGATGGCATTAAACAGCGCGTAATTACCCTGGGTGCTTTCTATTCCATGGCTTCCCCTCATCCCCAGGCCCCCTACATAGGTGGTAGGTTTTTTATCCAGGGGTATATCCCTGGTTCTTTCATCCAGGTCATTTTTGAACTGCTCCATCAAGCTCACCAGTTCCTGTGCCCTTTGCTCCATACCGATAATCTTGCCGATAAGCAGCAGCGAGGCGTTTACCTGCGGATCAAAAGTTGAGGCTCCGCCATAGCCTACTGCCACTACGGGGATTCCGGTTTTGGCCTGCAAGTTGTCCACAGTAGCTCTGTCCGGGGCATAGGCGGTAATAATCACATCCGGTTTTACGGTCAGTAGCTTTTCTGGATCAGGGGCGTTGTTAGGACCGCCCGGGCCAATCACCGGCAGTTTGGCCAGTTCGGGATAAGCATAAAAGTATGGTCTGCCGGTCGGGTTATCTATTTCAAACTGTTCGATACCGGCAAAAATACCCGGGTTGTTGAAATAGCAGCATAGTCTCATGGCACCGGGTCCGATGGCTACGACTTTGTTGGCCACCCCGCTGATTTCAACCTGTCTATCCAGGATATCGGTAACGGTTACCTTGGCAGGCCCGGTCTGGGGGTTTTGGGCAGTTTGAGCAGAACAACCGCTCAGGACAAATGTTATGCATAACAGCACAGCCATAGTTAAAGCAATAGCTCTATTCTTCATCATCATATCCCTCCAGTATTGCATTGGTTAAGTACTGACAACCTGGTCAAACCGGCACCACCACCGGGATACCCTCAATATCCTTAATTATGACCGGTGTCGAATAGACGCTTTCAATATTTTGCGGGGTCATCACCTCCATTCCGCCGGCTGCAAAGATCTCACCGTTTTTCAATAACAGGAATTTGTCGGCAAAACGGATAGCCAGGTTTAAATCATGCATGCTGACCACCGCCCCAAGTTCTCTGTTCTTAATAATTTTTTTTATGATGCGGACCACCTCCATTTGGTTTTTTAGGTCAAGGCTGCTGGTGGGCTCATCCAGAAGCAGCAGATTGGGTTCCTGGGCCAAGGCCCGGGCGATTATCACCTTCTGCTGTTCGCCGCCGCTCAGTTCATGCAGGTATCTCAAGGAATAGTCCTCCAGTTCTAACATCTCCAGGACTTTTTGCACGATTTCCAGGTCAGTCTGGGAAGCCCCCCACTGGATGTAGGGCTTTCTGCCCAGTAGTACCGCGTCAAATACGGTGATGCTGCCACTGTCCTGGTGCTGGGGTACATATCCGATTTTTTGGGCAATCTCCCTGCGGCTGAGTTTGGCGGTCTCATCGTTGCCGATAAATACTGTACCCGCGCAGGGCTCAAGAACCCGGTTCATACACTTCAGTAGGGTCGATTTGCCTGCTCCATTGATCCCCAACACAGCTAGGAAAGTCCCTTTGCAGATGGAAAAGTTGATCTCCCGTAAAACCGGCCGGCTGGGATAGTCGAACGCCAGTCCATTGACTGATAAAATCATCTCTGTTGATACCCCCTTATGAGCAGATAAAGAAACAGCGGCGCCCCAAAGAAGGAGGTTATAGCTCCTACCGGCAGCACCACCGGTGCTATCATGGTCCTGGCCAGTGTATCCGAAACCAGCAGCAGCAGCGATCCCATCAAGGCCGAACCTGGGATAAGATAGCGGTGATCACCGCCTATGATGCGGCGCATGATATGTGGACCTACCAGTCCGATAAAACCGATAATGCCCAGAAACGAAACCGCCACCGCGGCAATCAGGCATGATACCAGCATCCCTGCTTGGCGGATCCTTTCCAGGTTAACCCCCAGGCTCTTGGCCGTCTCCTCACCGCTGTCCAGAGCATTATAGTCCCAACGCCGCAGAAGGAAATAAATAAACGAGGCGGTGGTAACACTGGCTAGAATTGTGACTTCGGGCCAGGCGGTCCGGCCCAGGTCGCCGAAGGTCCAGAATACTACCGCAGCAATCTGGAAATCCTGGGCAAAATATTGGATCAGGATGGTTCCAGCCGAAAACAGTGAACTGAGAGCCACCCCGGAAAGCACCATAGCCTCAGGTGAAAAATTTCTTATCCCGGCCAGCATTAGAATGACCACTGTTGCAAGCATGGAGCAGGCAAAAGCAAACAGCGTAACCAAATAGGGATTGTTGATGGTCACCGCGTCGGTGCTGGTGCTCTGTATGGTGCCGGCCCCAAAGGCGATGATAGCCAGGTTGGCGCCGAAGGCAGCTGCGTTGGATATCCCCAGCGTAGACGGCGAAGCCAGTGGATTGCGAAGATTGTTCTGCATGACGCAACCGGCCACCGATAGCCCTGCTCCGGCGACAATCCCCGCTATTATGCGAGGCAGACGAATATTCCAGATCACCATATCCGCTACATCGCCGCTTCGACCCATTATGCCCTGGACAACCTGTTTGGGGCTCAGGTCCATAGAACCCGCATTTATCGCCACTACCGATGCAATCGCGACCAAAACCGCCAGCAGTACCAGGACCAGCCTTTTTCTCCCCGTGTACCTGTGGTAGTTTTCCATATCGGATACTACCATCCCCGACTATACTCCTTGAAGCAATCCAAACAGACCTTGTATCCATCCTGCAATCTTATCTTGTGCTCCGGCGCACTCTCCCCACAGGATTCGCAGGCCACCGAAGTAAATATACGCGCTTGATCTGGTAGACTAAAAGCTGGCTTCATAAAGGTGAAAATCTCCTCTGCCCTTGAATTCAGTATGTATTCCTGTAGTTGCTCCCGCCCCATTTCCCTTGTAAATGGCTTGGCGATCATACGCAAACTATCGCCGTTCTTGCGATTAAAAAAACTGAAGGCCATCTTCCCTGTTCCCCGGTATATCAAGTTTCCCTTGCCCATGGTGCAGCCGGTCAGCACCTGTACGGCATCAATCCCGCAGGCATCGTTTTCGGTTACACACACCACTTCTTCATCACTGGAAAATGTAATACCCATCTTCTCTTGGGCTGCTTTAACCGCTTTAAACCCAATCGCCAGTCCCGGGCAGGCGTGTCCGTGAAATTCAACCGCTTTTTCCCAATCAGTTTTAGTCATTATCAACTTCCTCTCTTACTTATTGAACCTGCCAGTATGGCAAGTAGATATATCCTCATGAATCATTTTTTCGAAATAAAAAACCACAGAAGCCAGATCTGCATTCTTGCAGATAGTAACCTCCGTGGTTTATTGACGATAAAAGGCATTAATTATTTAAAGGAGACTTCACATCTCATTTTGAACCTTCATAGCTCAACTATAACAAATAATATCGTACCAGAGTTCATAAATCTAGTCACTTTTTACGCAAGATAATCTTTTTTTGAAAAACAATACTGATGTATATTGTATATAAATGCACTATGGGTATCGTGGAAGTCGCTGATAGACTGCTTCTACAAGCCGGTCTTAATCGGGACGCTCTGCGTGACCATATTGTCATCTGCATCGTAAAACAGGCGGAAGAGATTGCCCAGAGGGTGTGAGCTTTGGAAAACAGCATTACAATATTGTCGACCGCAGAATAGACAGTGTTTTAACCTCAAAGGTTTGGGAAATTCCAGTAAAATACAACAAATTCCTATATATTGGGGTTTACAAACATCTTTTGTAGTGACCCACATAAACTAGGGTATAATTCGGATATGGGTTCTCCCGACAGCGATTCTAGTGGAATAACTTTATCGCGCAGAGAGCTGCTAATTACTTATAAGTGTTTAGGCAGCTCTATTTCGTTATATACGCTGTAAATATTTAATCCAGGCTATTGCCTGGACTAAATATTAGTCTAATGTGTCCCTGTATTTGACAGGGATCCTGACAGAGTATAACAAAACCCTTATTGTCTGGATTCCGATAACTCGGGATCCTAGGGAACCATAGTGGGCTTCAGTCAAATTGTTTTTATTATGCGCCTAATCCCAATGTATCGGTACCTTGTGATTGTTCAAAATGGTCTGGATGACAGAATATGAAGCTGTCATCTTAAGAATAAAACCGCATTTCTGCAACCCGAGCCTCCTCATAAGGGAACAGATGGGATTAGGTTTTTGGGATTAAAAAAGACGCATGAATAAGCGCTACTTTTACATTACTGCCTAACCCCTCGTTCAATTGCCCAACTTCCTTTCAGTGCTACTTGCATCAAGATATAGCCCATCTTTACACTGCTCGATAACACTGGTAACCTCAAGCTTTTTGCGATACCTTAATAAAATGTGATAGAAAGAAGGCCCAAACAAAACGGCAAATGCGACGTTACCCAGGGCATGCAAGGTATCGAACGCCAGGCTTGCCAGGTATGTGGCCAAGAAAGTCTGCAGGTTGAGAGGATATACAAAGCCCACCCAGTGCCATATATTCATTAGCCATCCGAAAAGATAGCCGCAAAATCCCGATAGCGCTGCAAATAGCAGCAATGGAAATTGGTTCGGCCGGGCCGGGAGGAGTCCGGCAAGCAACCCGCACACGCCCCAGGAGAACATCTGCCATGGGGTCCAGGGTCCCTGGCCCAGAAAGAAATTGGATACCAGGGCAGCCACTGCCCCAACCATAAATCCAATTTGAGAGCCGAATACATATCCGGAAATGATAACCACGAATGTGGCTGGTTGAATGCCCGCTATAACCGCAAAAGGGACCCGGACGATGGCTGCCAGAGTGGCCAGGGTAGCTATCACGGCTATTTCCTTGGAGCTAATCCCCTTCTTTTCAAAACGCCGGAATAAAGTTAATAAGCCCAGGCAGAGAATAGTTACCGACAACAAGGGCCAGTTCAGGCTGTACAGGGGATTATCCGGAAGCAGGCTCAAAACTAACAAGACCCCTAAGAATATGGCGATAATTGCCAAAGAGTTAATCTTAATTGATATCCCCCATTTCTTGTTATAATGCTATGGTCTGATGTTATTGCTGCAAATGCTGACAAAGTTGCTCATGCTGTAAGCACACTGTACCCTGCTGACAGGGCTTTCAGGCTGAAATCCGGGATAGAGCAAATTATTGTCCCTGGCCTGGGATACATATTTTGCATACCATAAAAAGCCTTCGGGTTCGGCAGTTGCTTCAGCACCGGGCAACGCCTTAACCAAAATCGTGGCCAACTGCGCTCCGGTTATGTTTCCGTCAGGGTCAAACCTACCGTCACCCAGCCCTTCAATAAGGCCTTGTGATGCACAAATAGATATATAGCGATGAGCCCAATAGTCAGCCGGCACATCGATGAATGATCTTGCGGTCATGTTTTGGCCGTCCTGAAGGGATAAAGCACTGACGATTATTCTGGCAAACTCAGCCCTGCTGATGGAATTGGCGGGTTTAAAACTGCCATCCGGATAACCACTTAAAACACCCCTTTCCACCAGTTTCATGACCGACTCATAACCCCAAGCACCGGCTTTCAAGTCGGTAAACTGGTTTAGACCGGGCGCGGATGTTTCCACTGATTCCGCCCGATTACAGTAATCGATATTTACCGGAAAAGGCTTGCCGGCCATTGCTATCAGAGCATAGGCAGTCATGGTGATTGCTGCCGAATCAAGTCCAGGCTTCCATTTAAAAGCGCCATCTTTGCCCTGCAAGCTCAGCAGGTGGTCCATGGGATTTTTCCCATTAACCCTCCACTTATCAGCCTGCAAATCCTCGCCTGCTGCTATCAAGCCCAGTATCCCCCAGGCATCAGAAGCAGCATTGGATTCACTACCCATCCATTCATCACCACAGCTAAACCCTCCGTCCTGGGTCTGGCATGATTGAAGGTATTTAACCGCCTTCTCAATAGCCGGGCTGTCGGTCTTTTCCCCCAGCAGCACCAAAGCCATAATCCCAATTCCGGTATCATCAACATCACTGGCTATGCCTTCCAACCAGCCAAACCCACCATCGCTATTTTGCCGGCTCAATAACCAGCTTCGGGCCATCTCCTGATTGGGGATGCTGCCTGCACTGGCCAGGGCTATGACCGACCACATATGTGCGTTGAGGAAACCGGCTTCTCCTTTGTCGAGTTGGGCAAATTGCCCGCTGCTTTGCTGAAAAGCAGCAATGCTCTCCCGCAGATTAATGCCCTGATACTGGGGTTGCTGACCGGCAGCACATAAAGCCAGCATCAGGCGCGCGTATTCAGTGGTTTCATTCAAGGCCTGAGAGTTACTTTCAAGATAGTCCAGCGGGGTTTTCCCCGCAGGCGCCCAGGAACTCCCGGAAACCTGCTCTCCAACCGCAGCCAACCCCATTATCACCCAGCAGGTAACAGCGCGGCTGCTGCTGCCTCCTGGAACACTGGGAAAACCACCATCTTTATTTTGCACCTGGTGTAGAAAGCTTACCGCTTGTTTGATCTGATGAGCATAGTTATCGCTGGGAGAAACTTGGTTTGCCAGACACACCGCACTACTTTCAATAATTAACATGCAGCTCAAGATGATGCAAATTAACCCTCGTTTCAAAATCACCCTTAAACCCTCCTTACTGTCATACCCTCAGTACGCCATATTATTAAAGCGCCTGTTCTGTTCAGAAAAAACCCTCAAACCATCGATTAAACCTTATTTTAAGCTGTTCTTTTTCCCGACGGCTTGTAACAGCGCTGACTTAATCCGCTGCTCTCAAACCACTTCACGGTTATGATAAATTGCCATGATGGTTTTTAACACCTGTCGCCCTTGCTCTAAAGTGACTACCCCGTCGACAATACCATTGAAAAGCTTACTGATTTGCGGCGAGTAGAAAGTAGAATTGGACAGCATGGCATATTTGTCTCCCCGGGCAATGATGCTACCCTGGTCCATTAAGGCAATTTCATCAGCAAACTCGGCCGCGAACTCAACGTCGTGAGTCACCACCAGAATCGCGGTGCCTTCAGCCTGTAATTCCTTAAGAATATTCCCCAGTTCCCTCTTTAAGACATAATCCAGACCGCGGGTGGGTTCATCCAATAAGAGCAGCTGGGGACGGCTGACCAACACTGAGGCCAGAGCCACCCGCTGCCGCTGTCCGGTGCTCAAATCCCGGGGATTGGCGGCTGCGTACTGGCTTAAATGGAGGCGTTCCAAAATATCGTGGCTAATCCCGTCATCGCTTAAGCCCAGATTATGCAGGGTAAAACTCAATTCTTCCTGTACCGTGGCCAAGAACAGGTAATCGCTGGGATTCTGGCTCAAATAGCCGATATCACAGGCCAGGTCCTCTACCGAGAGCGATCTGCTATCCTGGCCTAAAACAGTTATCTGCCCACGATCAGGCTTGAGCAGGCTGTTAATCTGTTTCAGTAAGGTGGTTTTCCCGGTACCGTTGGACCCCATCAAAACCACAAACTCTCCTGCTTTCATACTGAAGCTGATATTCTTCAATACTTCTTGACCATTGTGATAGGAGAACCACAAGTTGCGTATATTCAGGATTTCTTTCTGCCGATCAGGGTCTTTACGCCGGCGGAATGCCTTGTCAGCCAGAGTCGACCTGATTACTGCGTCTTCTGTTAGATAGGATCTAAGGATATCCCGGCCCTGTTTGACTGTGGCAGGTATTTGGGGACATTCAGCTTGAATGAACATTTGCGCCAAAGGAGGCACGCAAGATATGTCCTTTTTCGCCGCCAAGACACTGAAAGCACTTTGGTTACGAAGATCATGAACGATCCTGCCTTGCTCCATGATCAGGATGCGATCGGCCATATGAAAACATCTTTCCAGGCGCTGCTCCGCCAAAATCACGGTAATCCCGTTGTCTTCATTAAGTCGTCTGACCATAGTCAGTATCTCTTCACCTGCCACCGGATCCAGCTGTGAAGTAGGTTCATCAAGCAGCAGTATACCCGGCTGCATGGCCAGGACCGAGGCTAAGGCCACCTTTTGTTTCTGCCCGCCCGACAATTCTGGGATGGTACCATGTAAATAAGAAGAAATGCTTAATGCACTACTCACCTCCATTACCCGCCTTTTCATTAACTGATTGGGCAAACCCAGATTCTCCATACCAAATACTATCTCTTGTTCCACGCTGGTCATGACCATCTGACTCTCTGGATCTTGAAATACCAGCCCCACCTGCTGAGCCAGGTCGCGGCGCTTGATGTGCTGAATCTCCTGCCGGTTGATCAGCACTTTGCCCTGGTAAGTACCTCCGTAGTATTCCGGAATGAGCCCGGCTATGGCCCTGATCAGGCTTGATTTCCCGCTGCCCGAGCCGCCCAGGAGCAGTACCAGTTCGCCGGCCTTTATGTCGAGATTGATTCTGTCCAGGGCAGGTACCGAAGTATTGGGATAATAGTAAGTCAGATTTTGGATCGCAATGACCGGCATTTTAGCCACCCCCAATTAAGTATCGCCGGAAAGCTCAGGGTCAACATGATAACAGCCGCCATAATTATCTCTTCAGACTGGAAATCTGCCAAACGCGGGTAATAATTATAGCTTGACCACCCATGCATCAGGCTCCACAAACCAGACAGCAACCCCAGTCCCAATACCGGTATAATGATAAAGTCCCGCGACCGCCACAACTCAATCTGATAACTGGAAGGGCGCCCGCTGCCATAGCCCCGGGCATGCATCGATTCCGCCAGCTGCAGGGATCTGTCCATGCTGGATACCAGTAAGATTTTGAAAACCGGCAGGGTTTTCTTTATTCTTTCATACCAGTTGCCTGACCCGAATTTCACCCCCCGGCAGCGCTGCGCTTCGGTTATGCGAATATAGTCCTGAACCATGAGGGGAAACAAGCGAGTCGCCAGAGTGACCACCAATACCGATTTGCCGCCGCGGTGGCTGAATAATTTGAGGACTTTATCAGGATGTATAGCATAAGTATACAAGCAAAAAATACTGATGATGACCAACAGCCGCAAACCCATTCCCCCTGCATAAGCCAGGGCTTCCAAGGTGATAATCAATTCCCCGATCACCGGAAGTCGTGGTCCGGTATAGAGTACGGTCTCCCCATAATGGACAAAGGTTACATTGACGATCATAAGCATCAAGATCATGATCAGGCTGAACTTGAGATAGGATAACCATTCCTCGCGGTGCCCGGCGGCGATGATTACGGTCCCGGTGGCCATAAACAAAACCAGCAGATACAACGGATGGGAGCATATCAAGGCCAGGAGGAAAACCACCCCGGTGAACACCAGATTGGTGATAGGATGCAACTGATGTATCAAATTGAATTTCTCATGGAAAGCCAGCATCTGCTTATCCCTCTCTATTCCATTGGCAGGCGAACCGCCTTTCCTGATATGACCGCAGCCTGGTAAAATCCCCGTATCTTGGCGGGGTGATTGACCAGCAAATCCACTGCACTTTGCAGGCCTTCTTCATCTGTTCCCACAATCAGCCACAATACCTTGGGGTCGCCCAGACCTGAACCGGTAGCAGCGATTATGCCTGTACCAGGGCCGCTCTCGTTGACAACCCTGCTCCTGCCATCCAATAATTCTACCCCTTTATCAGTAAAATGCACGCTGAGGCCAGTTTTTCTATAAGCTTTATTCAACTCGGCCAGAAATGGCAGTTGTTTTAATTCATCCCAGGTTCCCAGGGCAATAACCGGCCCGGTGCGGTTTTGCAGCAGTTGGTTGTTTAATAAGCTGCCTGTCACTGATTTTACCCCTTGACTCTTAAGCGCAGCTTGCAGCTTTCCGGCCAGACTCTGATTGGAGGCAGAGCTCATCACTGTGGTAGTACCGGTGTTTCCCCGGTAGCCATGGATGAAAGGCTCCGGATAGCATCCGATTACCGCCGCATTCATGGCCCCCATATCCCCCCAAAGATGATAATCCCACCACACCATATCACCGCTTTGGGGAAAATACTCTGCTGCTCCCACATCTGCGCATATGCCGTTGATAAAGAAAAACCAGTCATTTCTATTACCGCTTAAACCTTCTGAATCAGATTTTAAGCCCTCAATGCTGTTGACAAAGCTGCCATCCCATTTGGTTTCAACTTGGGCATGGGACTGCAACAAATCCATAACGCTCTCACGGTCGGCAAGTGAAGCAGTGCTTTGTATCAGGCTCTGTCTGCCGAAGTCGCGGCTGATAAAAAGGGTAACCTGACCAGTGGGGCGGCTTTCATCAACCTGACTATCCGTGGGCTCCTCAGATAAGCTGCCATCAGCCTGCTTTGCCGTATCCGGGGCATCGCTGCCGCCGGGGTGGGCTGTGCTGCCGGGGTCGGCTGTGGTTGTTTTGCCTGTGTCGGCTGGAGACTCAACCGCATCATTCGGAGCCGGAGTGGCTGTAGCCGGCTCAGCTACGGCAGCGGACTGCTGTGCTGCCTGGCACCCGCTGACTGCCAATACCAGCAGGACCAACACCAATATCAAGACCAGCTTTCCTGCGCAATTCTTCATGACCATCCTCCTCCTGGACTTACCTCCCCTTGCACTACCCGCTGCCGGCTGGTACACAAACCCAGCCGGCAGTCTTGATAATGCATGCGGATATGGTTAGCGACAAGCCTGCTTAGCTTAAGTTAGAGCACAGATAACGGTAAATGATGACCGCAGTCTCAGCCCGGCTCAGGGATCTGCTCCCTCCGAAGCTGCCATCCGGGTATCCAGTCATCAGTCCGGTGTGGTGCATGTAGGCCACTGCTTCCCTGGCCCAATCCGGAACCAACTCGCTGTCCGCATAAAGCAAGGCTGCCTCATTGGACAGCGAATTTTCACCGCCTAGATTTAGCAGAATCACTGCGGCTTCATAGCGGCTGATGGATTTACCAGGCCTGAAAGTACCGTCGGCATAGCCACTTAGAAGCTTGTTTTGGCAGGCGCAGCGGACTGCGGGTTCGAACCAGTCCACCGCACTCACGTCTGTGAACATGCAACGGGGCCCATTTTCATCGGGCTGTAATCCAGCCGCAGTCACCACCAGGCGTACAAACTCAGCCCGGGTTATGTCCCTGCCGGGTTCGAAACCCAAGCCGGTTCCGGAAATAATATTCTGGCCGGCCAGAATCTCAATGGCATCCTTAGCCCAGGCATAGTCTTGGATATCGTCAAATCCCCGTCGCGGGGGCTTTTGTACGACCGCGAAGGCAGTGAAGTGATCGATCTGGAAAACCACCAGACCGGTTTCAAGATCGATCACTGCCGGCAGGGGGACCCATTGACCGGTTTCTTCATCGAACCAGGCCGGTACCAGAGCATCTATATCAATATCCGCAGTGAGGGCTACCTTGATGCCTATGGTAACCGGGTGCGCAAAGACGGTACCGGAGGGGCCGAACTCATATACCGAGGAACCTAGTCTCACCGCGTATTGTGAAGGTTGTTCACCTGAGGGAAGTTCTTTTATGGAAATCTCTACCGGCTGGCTGAGGGCCTGCTCAGGAACCATCAACACAATTTCCTGGTCGCCAATATGCATTGCTTCTTCACCGGCCAGGGCCTTAAGATCAACCTGGTTGGCGGCCAGCAAGCCTTGCAAGGCTTCAGCCTCCGCCGGGGTCATTTTATTCTCGGCATTAAGCGGTTTTAGCGATAGAGTAGCATCGATTTGAGCAGTGTATTGCTGTAAGGCGGTTTTCGTCTCTTCATCCGAGGCGTTCATTTCCGGCAGCTTGTTTAGGGTTTCAGATTTGGTGAGTTCATCCCAGCTAGGGCCTTCAAACCGGGCATCAGTACTGTACCACCAGATGATCCGGTCTCCTTCTGAAACCTTATGATCCTTTGCCGTACACGAGGGGGAGATGCCATTAACACTGTAGCACCAGCCGTTTTGCCCGGAATTGCGCTGGCCGTCAATCTCAATTACAAAGCCTTCTGCATCCGGTGAAAAACTCCAGCTCAAACCGGTGGCGTCCAGTGCCGCCATTGCGCTGAAGCCGAACGGTCCGTCTTTTTCAATGGTGACTGCTTGGGGGGCAAACAGCAGTTCCCCTTCTGCTCCCACCACAGCTATCTTAACCTTGATAGTATCGGAACTGCCTGGACTGCCGCCACTTCCGCCACTTCCCGGGCCGGTCGGGGAGTCGCCAGCCCCGCCCAAATCAAATTTTTTATCAAACATCAGCAAGGCTATCAAGCTATCGGCGGTCCCGGCCAGATTGCCTATTTTGCCAGAATCCTCCTGCTGGCTGATCAAGTAGAGAATGGGATTGTTTTCGCTGTCGCCCCAATCACCGGCACATGGATTGATATCCAAATCTACTAGTGCTTTGACAACTTCTGCGGTAGACCAGATATTGGCTGTAGCACTCATGCCATCCGTGAAGGAACCGTCATCATTCCGTTGCGTTGCCAGGTAGGATAGGGCCTTGGTGACGGGTTCGCTGTCTTTCGGTTGCCCGAGGATCAACAAGGCTCTTATAGCGAAAGCGGTCATATCAGGTGAGGTAGGACCGCCGACCACCCAGCTAAAGCCTCCATTGCTGCTGGCTGAATTCAACAGCCATTGCCGGGCTGCCAGAGCATTGGGTATTTCGACTCCAGCTTCATCGAGTGCTGTAATTGCCCAGTAATGGGTGTGTACGTAGTCTTCTTCGCCGCTATCGCCGAAATGCCCATTGGCATCCTGCAATGCGATTAAATCGGCCACCAGGTTATGACCAGCAAAATCAGCCGGGTCACCACCGCCAGCTTTTATTTCCATAATGGTCTGAGCCAGCTGAGCAGTTGTATTTATATTTGCATCATAATCAGCGAGCAATTGCTGCTGTAAATAATCCAGGTCGGTTTTACCGTTGCGGGTAATCGTAGTAAGATCAACCCCAGCCTTATATAAGGCCAGGGCTGATTTTGGCCCTAGCTTGCCGCTATCTTCCTGTTGGTCGATCAAATATGCTACCGCCTTAGCGATGCTGGAGCTCACCGTGGGTGTATCTGACGCTGATGCAGTAACTGTCAGCGGAATGCCCGCAGTTCTCAGCAATCTTGGATAGCTGCCAGGCACATCCTTGCTCACCCGCAAGGTGTAGCTTCCAGCCTCAAGACCTGTCATAACCGCTTCACCTTGTGCATTGGTGGTGTATTCTACACCGTCACAGCTTACTGTGGCACCTTCCACCAGAACTTCAACCGTCTGCGCGGTATTCCAGTCATAATAGCTGGAGCTTACGGTGACGGTTATCTCCTCGCCGCTCCGCGGTTCTTTCGGGCTGATGGATACTTCCGGAATCAAGGTGTCAGGCGGGTACATCCCGTAGTAAAATACCAGCTCATCCCCGTCCTGCACCTCGTAGTCGGCTGCACCTACTTCGGCCATGGCCCCGTTCACTAAAAACAGCCAGCCGTCAAAGCCCCCGAATTGACCGGCTTCCTCCCCGGCTATCGAGTATATATACTTGCCATACTCGCTTTCGGTAATTTCATAGGCTATATTCCCCTCGTTCAGGGCCTGTTCCAGGGCGTCCAAGGCGCTCGCCGGCGCTCCGCTGGACACGACGTTGACTTCGCCATCAAACAGATTCTGGCTGCTGCCCTCTACCCTTACGGCAACGGTCTTGCCTGCAGGCAATGATACTGTCAGCGGAATACCCGCAGTTCTTAGCAATCTCGGATAGCTGCCAGGCACATCCTTGCTCACCCGCAAGGTGTAGCTTCCAGCCTCAAGACCTGCTATAACCGCTTCACCCTGTGCATTGGTGGTGTATTCCACACCGTCACAGCTTACCGTGGCACCTTCCACACGAACTTCAACCGTCTGCGCGGTATTCCAGTCATAATAGCTGGAGCTTACGGTGACAGTTATCTCCTCGCCGCTCCGCGGTTCTTCCGGGCTGATGGACACTTCCGGAATCAAGGTGTCAGGTGGGTACATCCCGTAGTAAAACACCAGTTCATCCCCGTCCTTAACCTCGTAGTCGGCTGCACCTACTTCGGCCATGGCCCCGTTCACTAAAAACAGCCAGCCGTCAAAGCCCCCGAATTGACCGGCTTCCTCCCCGGCTATCGAGTATATATACTTGCCATACTCGCTTTCGGTAATTTCATAGGCTATATTCCCCTCGTTCAGGGCCTGTTCCAGGGCGTCCAAGGCGCTCGCTGGCGCTCCGCTGGACACGACATTGACTTCGCTATCAAACAGATTCTGGCTGCTGCCCTCTACCCGGATAGCAACGCTTACATTGTCACTCCCAACGGCAGGGAGCACAGCCATGGTACCCAGCAGCACTGCAACTATAGTAAATAAAACCACTATTTTTCTAGGCATTTTACCTGCCTCCTCTTCCCCAAGAATTCAGCGCATGACCTATTGGTTAGTTAGGTCACTGTGCCTATCAGGCTGATCGTTTAAATTATCGTCCTTATGCAATCTAATACCTCACGTTTACAAATTAAAAAGCCTCAACTTCACTCATGAAAAAGTTGAGGCAACATAATCCGCATGTGCACCTATCCCCCTTTCAGCGCGAAGGTTGATAATGCAGTACATTGGGCAGGTCTCCTGACTTACAGGCTTATATCTTCCCCCCTTCCCAGATCTCGTTCGACCCAGTGGTATATGGGGAAGCATACCTGCTTACAGTGGCGCGACCGTTCAGGATTCTCACCTGATTCCCTATTATCCTCATACAGAGGCACCCAGTGTACACAAATATTCAGTTGGTAGTAAATAGTATAGTACAAGCTAATTGGAATTGCAAATAGAATTGTCAGGATTTGTCTTTGATTGATTTGGATACCAATCTGAATCTACTGCCAACCATGTCTTGACAACTAAGGTTACAATTGGACCCAGGGGACTACTTTGGGGAAATTGCCTTTTGGGACATCAGCCGTTTTATACATGCTGTGGAAAGGAGCTTGAAGTAATGAAACTCAGTTGTGATATAGCCTTCGGCATATTCTCCTGGTTTGGATGGGTCATGCCCCTGCCAAAAAGGCTGGAGTTAATTCGCCAGGCTGGGTTTACATCTACCTCATTGTGGTGGGAAGACGAGATTGGTACGCCCCCTATTGATAGGCCAACTATGGCAGCCCTAGTCCGGGACTACGGCTTGAATTTGGACAATGTGCATGTTCCCTATGACGACATTGATGACCTTTGGTCGGAAGACAAATCTTGCCGCAATAATATCGTCGATCGACACCTGAAATGGATAGATGAGCTTGCTCAATGCAGCATCCCCATCATGGTCATGCATATCATGGATCACTACTATCCCCCACTGCCCAACCAGTATGGATTGGAGAGTATCGGGCAAATTGTTGCCGCCGCCCGGGAAGCCGGGATTTTGATTGCCATCGAAAACACTGGTGATGTAGGCTTGATTGACTATGTTTTAACCCATATTGAATCGGATCACCTGGGCTTTTGCTATGACAGCTCCCATGATTGGCTGTACAGCGTGAAAAAAGCCAGAATCCTTGATAAGTGGGGCCACAGGCTATTATGCACCCACTTATCAGATAATGACGGTAAACGGGATCGTCACTGGCTGCCTGGACAGGGAAATATAGATTGGCAGCTGATACGGCGATTCTTGCCGCCCAATAATTACCGGGGCACTATTGCTCTGGAAGTAACCGCCAGTAGAAGCCAGCAAACCGCCCTGACACCGCAGCAGTTTCTAGAAGAAGCTTATGAAAGACTGGAACTCCTGTTCAGTAAGTTTTCGGCTAAAAAACAAGCAAGGCCAGATGCAATCAACACTGGCCAACCGAGCACTTTATAGCGGCTGAATTTGTTCGAAATGGTCGGGATGACAGGATTTGAACCTGATAGGCCCTGGCCAAAAAAGCCCGGATATAAATCCGGGTTAAATGGGCCTGCTATTTATCAGCGCAGCTTAATAAAGGCGGGCTTGCGTTCCTTAAAAACGGTCATATACTTGTAGCCCAAATCTATCAGGGTTTGATAGGCGTGTTCGAATTCAAAACATATATCCTGGGGATAATGAGCATCAGAGCCAATGGTGATGATCTCCCCGCCCAGCTGGCGGTAACGCTTCAATATGTCGATTTGCGGGTGCAGCTGCTTAAGCCCATAGCGATACCCCGAAGTGTTGACTTCGATGCCTTTGCCGGCATAAATCAATGCTTTGAGTATCTCATCGATTATATCCGCATAATCACGGTAATGCAGCTGTTTTACCGGGTAATCGCCATAGCGCACGATAAAATCCAGGTGGCCGTATACATCGAAATCATCCAGCTGTTGTACGCTTTGCAGCACGTTGATGAAATAGCGCTCATAAGCCTTGCGCGAGCTCTTGCCCTCAAAAAAGGCCCCGGTATAAAAGTCGAGATTATCCGCCATATGAGTTGAGCAGATTACGAACTCAAAAGGATGGCTTTTCAAAAGCTCCCTGATGCGGTCCGCTACATGAGGCTGATAACCGATTTCAACCCCCATCAAGAGATCAATCTTGCCCAGGTACTTGTGTTTAATCTCCGCAAACTCCCGGGAATAATCCTCAAAATCAATCAGCTCGAAGCTCGTATCCGCATAGTCATAATCCACATGATCAGTGAATACCAGCTGTTGCAGATTCATCTGCACAGCCTGTTCGACCATTTCCAGCATGGGCGCTTCGCTATCGCCTGAATATGAGGTATGAGTATGATAATCAGCAAAAAACTGCATGCCCTGATCCTTTCTGCTCGCTTTTTAGCCGACAACCAATAATATAATATTCCGAAATACGAATGCTAGCAAGGAATCCCCGGCCAAAATGGGAAAAAGCCTTACATAAAGCAATGGTTTCAGTCGCAGCATTTAACAGGCAAAAAAATACACCTCCCCAGGAGGTGCATGCTGTGCGTTTTAGAGCTTTTTTATAATACCTGTACTTTATCACCACGCCTGACCCAACCGGACTCCAGCACTTTTACAAATATGCCTTCCAAAGGCATCACACAATGGCCGGCCTGTTTTTTGATGGCACACCCCTGATTATGGCAGGCTTTGCCAATCTGCGTTACCTCAGCCAAAGCCTCGCCGATCTTAAGCCTGGTGCCAATCGGCAGGGTATAAACCTCCAAACCCGATACGGTCAGGTTTTCGGCGAAATCGCCATACTGAATGTCCAGCCCCAGCTGGCGCATCTTTTCTACACTGGAAAGCGACAACAGGCTGACCTGGCGGTGCCACTCCCCGCGATGGGCATCGGTGGTTATGCCCATTCCCTCTTGCAGGTAGGCTTCACCGACATCATGCTTCTTTTCTCCTCTTTTGACAGAGATATTTACAGCCATTACTGTACCAGTTTGAACCATAACCGCCCCCATTTAAAACCAGGCCTACTACATTTATTTCTTATTTTTCGAGACAATCTCGTTTATCGCTTTTACCATCGCCTCCACATCGATACCATGGGCTAACGCACCTTGTTCCAGGCTTTCAAATAAAGCCCCGCTGCATCCCAGTCAACCCATGCCGAACTGTCCAAATACCGGCAAAGTCTGAGGGTATTTGTCTACGATGTCCTTAATGATCATATCCTTGGTCACCATATCACTGCACCTCCTACAAACCAATCCATGGCTTATGCACCATTAAATGCACAACTATCCAGCCGTATATGCTTCATATATGATAATAAATATCCTTGCGGAATGCAAAAGGTTTTGCACCGCCTGCTGCTAGGATACTACCTCGTATCCCGCCTCCTCAACGGCCTTGACCAACTGCTCCTGCTCTGCTGTGCCTTCAATAACAGCCTGGCCTTTTTCCAGGTTAACCTCAACCTCTTTTACGCCGGGAACCGCTTTTAAGGCCTTTTCTACCGCCATTTTGCAGTGATTACAACTCATTCCGGTGATATTGATGATAGTGCTCATATGGCGCTCCTTTCCCTCGCTCGAAGTCTTAAGTCTACACTATTATTATAGCCTTTAAACCCGGTTCCCGGTAAAAAACCAGGAAAGAATCGCCAGCTAAACCCCGGGCACTCAGCTTTGCATACCTGATTTGCTTTTATTGCATTGGTTGCGAGAAATTCTGGGCTTGCTGCTGCATGATTTGCTGTTGACCCTGATCGAACATCTGCTGCTCGTGCGGGCTGAGCATATGCAGCAATTGCTGCAGTTCCCCGACATGGCGCCTTTCCTCATCAGCGATATGAGCCAGTACCTTCTTCACCCTTTCATCAGTTGCGGCCATGATATGGGCCTCATAGCCGATTATAGCCTCTAATTCCCCTGCTATATCGGCCCGGATGGCTTGCAGCAATTCCTGCTGGGATAATTGCTTGTTCACGTTAGCCACAAAAGGATTGCCTAGTAATGCCATGCTTATAACCTCCACAAGCTTTTTCTATAGCTTTGCGAATCTGGTCTAGGTTTATGCAGGTGAAGCAGGGCATGCTTCCCTCGCTGTCTTTCTCTTATCTGACAGCTCAGAAAAGAAATGTGAACAGAGGACTGGCCCCCGTTTACCTTTTTAGATAGATATTTGGATTTCAATTATATAAGATATGATAAACGGCGTGCAGGTTGGTCAAACCCGAATGGCGACGAGCGGCATTAGCGCCAAACCTTAAAGGAGGAAGATTATGTACTTAGGAGCACACTCATTGAGCTTAACCGTGAAAGATATTGAAGCTTCGAAAACATTTTATGAGAAACTAGGATTTCAGGTTTTTATGGGTGACATCGAAGAGAAATGGCTGATTATGAAAAATGGTGATTGTGTAATCGGTTTATTCCAGGGTATGTTTGAGAGAAATATGCTTACATTTAATCCGGGGTGGAACATCAATGCTGAAGAAGTAAATCCTTTTGATGATATCAGGGTCATACAAGAAACCCTCCGCAAAAACGGAATTGAAATAATACACGAGGTTGATCCTGAATCAAAGGGACCAGCAAGTTTTATGGTGATAGATCCTGACGGCAATCCTATCCTTTTTGATCAGCATCGATAAATCGGGGACAATGAAACGCTAACATGGAGGCCACCAGACGGAGATTTTTTTGCCTTTGTTGGCCCTGTGGTTCACTCTTACGATATTGACTGGCTTAAACTCACGTTTGTGGGTTAAATTTAAGAATACCGGAAATCCAATGTTTCCTGCGTTAGGAATTAGATATACCACTACATTCTGTGTAGTGGTACAAATTAAGGCCCGTCCGGAGTTTGGATAGGCTGTTATTTTCCCTGGCAATCACGAAAATGTATAGGGAAAGGTATGATGCCCAGAAACCAAGCTTGCTTCTAATCCGCAACCACCTGTTCAATGTCTCTAACTATCTTGCCCATCTCCTCATTCACATCAATATTGAACCGACCCAGGCTGGTGACTGGACAGTGGAGATTATAGTCCAGTATTTTTTTCCAGATCTCCTCCAAGCGTTCACGGGTCTGGCTATAGAAGCGTTGCTTTTTATGTTCATAACGCTGCATGGCCCTGCTGCAGCGTTTTTCGCCCATAACCATCTCTGTGTACTTTTTAAAATCATCAACTGACTTGTTCAATTTAGACCGGAGGGCGTCAATTTCCTTGCCCAATTCCATCCAGTAGGGCAAAAAGCCGTTGTCCTTGAGGATTTTCAGTGCCATGTGCAGCCCATACGGATCATAGGAGGCATCTGTCAGGTTAAGCGGTTTGCCGATCCCCTCCAGGTTGTCGAATTCGCCCTGCTCCATAGCCTTTTTTAACATCGCTCCGACCAAATCGTGCTGCCGGGCCAGGAATTGAGCCCGGTCTACCTCAACTAAAAAGTCTTGTTTCCATGCTTTTTCGGATGCCTGGTGGGCAAGTTTCTGTAAAGGATCTTTTTCAGGTCTGGGTCGGCTCATAAATCTCCCCTCCATTTTGATACTCTGCCAGCAGTCTGCTTCTCGCCCAGGTATGCTTAATCTCAAAAGGTTGCCCAAACACCATCGATACAATTTCCTACCAAATCAAAGGAATCAAACTAAAACGTGTCTTGATGTAATAATCCTTATATCCTGACAGATCGCGTAACAGCACTTCTTCTTCTTTTTTTATCCTGAAAAGAACTGTAGGTATAAAGAGGCAGGAGAATAATAATCCCCAATAGGAGCCAAGGGCCAACGGAGTGAACAGTATCATTATCAGCAAACCCGTATACATAGGGTGTCGCACCATGGCGTAGGGCCCGGTTTTAATGACCTCTTGGTCTTTATCCACCTGTATGACTGTCGATGCATAACTGTTTTCCTTGAAAACCAGGAAGATCAATACATATCCCAATGAGACCAGAACATTGGCAGTGATCACAACCCAAACCGGTACTGCCGACCACTGATAACGGTAATCAAAACCTGGAATTATGACAGGAGAGATAAAAATGACAGAATGCGTATGATGCCCGGCTGTGGTTCTTTTTCTTTGACCTGCATCCGTCTTGATAACAGTCCGGGATCTTTTCTTAAAAAATAATTGGTGATATATAGCGTCATTGCAGAAATTATCGACCACCACATCCATGCCGGCCAAAACCTTAAGGAGCCTGCGGGGAGAAATAAGACCAGGCCCAACACGATCATAATTATCACCGGCAACAGATAGGCTTTTGNNGGCTTTTGGTCGTCATGGTCATTTCTCCTCGCTTCAATTGTCCGTGGGAGCCCTATAACCGCATGGCCCAACTAATCAGTCTTCAGTCAATAGAAATTTATCAACCAGCTCCTGATATTTTAATTGGGCTGGTGACAAAACACCGGCCACCATATCCTGATACAGGCTGTTCATAGGTTTTTTCTTCCCTAGATGACTTAAAAGCAAATCCCTTACCTGAGGCATGCTTTTAATGAGTGCAGCCGATTCCCGGGCCAGTTTTTCAATCTGGGGATCATCTTCAGCCGCTTTCGCCAGCTGAGCATAACGGGCTCCATAATTCAGTGCCATTTCATAATCTTCAGGGTGCTCTTTGAAATACTCGGACAGAATGCGGAAGGGTTCCTGGTAATCCACATTCCATTGAAAATCATCCAGAATGCTGTTCACTTTTCGGTGCTGTGCATAGATTTCCGGGCAGGTCTGAGCGTATTTTTCTATCTGCTCTATCCCTAATATGTCGGTGATCATCTGAAAAGAAGGGGACGCGAAAACATCCTCATTCAAGAGCTCAATGTCTTCACCCAGTAAGGCGTCGATCTTTTCAATGCGGTCTTCCAGGATCTTCTTCTCATTTAACAGCTCGATTTTAAGTGCCTGCAGGGTCTCCCGCATAGTCGGGGTGTTTTGCAGATCGCCGATTACCTCCTTAATGCGATGCAGATCAAGCCCCAGTGATTTCAGGCGTTTGATCAAACGCATACGGTTAAGCTCCCCAGTTCCGTATAACCGGTATCCGCCCGCAGAGCGCTCAGGTTCGGGGAGCAAGCCAATCTTGTGATAATAAATGATAGTTTTCAGGGTGCTTCCGGTCAGCTTGATAAAATCACCGATTTTGATACGATTCTCCATCTCTATCCCACCTTACCGCAAGTATAAACTCGACCCTAAGGGTCGGGTCAATGCTATTTTCTCCGTTGGCCTGCCTTTTTTCATCATTTGTACACAATTTATTCAAAGATAATTGAAATTTTGCGGGTAATATATCATCAGAAATCCGCTCAATCAAGGTCATACTAAATAGGAGGGAACATCATGGTCGAACAGTTTACCAGGAATCAGGCAGTGTACCCAAATTCTCTTGAAACACCAATTATATAATCTTCTTAGATATAAAAAGGCCAACGAAAAGAACGTCCCTGTGCTGGATCCGGCCTTCCTCAATCGCTCACGTCCCTTTGTAGTTTCCCTTTGTTGTTTCAACTCGGGTATAATGATTGACAAGATAGTATGGAGGTGAGCTGAGGTGGCCATAAAGGAATTGGAATTGTTGAAGGTAGCGATATTGAACGAGGTCGAAGGTGAGACCTTTTACCGCCTGGCGGCCGAGCACCTGGGCCAGGGCGATATTCAGGCCTTATTGCTGCATCTGGCCGATGAAGAGGCCAAACATCAGGAGACCCTGCGCAAACTATACGCGGAACTGGCTGCGGGTAAGGAAGCTGCGGTAGAAGGCCTTAACCTTGACCGTACCCCTTCTACCGGCATCTTCGACCTCATGAAGCTGGGCCGGGTCAACAGCAACCTGGAAATATCAGTGGTCAGTACCGGGATATTGATGGAAAAAGCCTCTATGGATTATTATAATCAGGCCGCAGAGCAGAGCGAATCAAAGGCGATCAAGGATTTATGCCAGTACCTCGCCAGATGGGAACGCGAACACCTGGAAAAATTGGAAAAGATCTATGATTATCTTCAGGCTGAATGGTTTGAGGCCCAGGGTTTTTCCACATCTTAAGCCTGGGTTTGGCTCAAGCCATCGGCCTTTATGAATCACTGGTGATCGGATAAACTTATCCGACGGCGCAATTTATGGAGTTTAATAAAAAGGTTGCCTGGTTGACATAATCAGCAGGGGGACAGGTTTGTTGACCATCCTGTCCCCCTGATAAATGCTGGGCTTTTTCTTCTACACTGGCTTTCTTGCGAAAGCTGCAGATAATCAGGCGTCCCCGCTGCCTTCCACCTTCAGCTGCAGTGTGTCATCGGGAGCGGTAATAAGCACATTGTTTCCCGGAGCGATAGCCCCGCTGATAATCTGCCTTGATAAGGCGGTTTCAATCTCCTGCTGAATCAGCCTTTTTAGAGGCCGGGCCCCGTAATGAGGATCATAACCCCGCTTGGCCAGGTATTTGAGGGCTGATTTGTCCCAGCTTAAAAGACCCTGCATGTTTTCGCGGAAGCGCCAGGCCAGCTTCTTCAACAGCATATCGGCGATTCTCTCGATCTGTTCCTCTTCCAGGGCATGAAACACTATGATTTCATCCACCCGGTTTAAGAACTCGGGCCTGAAATTCATCTTGAGCAAATCCAATACCCTGCTGCGCATCTCATCATAACTGCCCCCGCTGTGTGCGAAATGCAGTATCTCCTGACTGCCGATGTTGGAGGTCATGATGATGATGGTATTGCGAAAATCGACCGAACGGCCTTTGCCATCAGTCAACCTGCCGTCGTCCAGAATCTGCAGCAGTATATTGAAAACATCATGATGGGCCTTTTCGATCTCATCAAAAAGCAGTACTGAATAAGGTTTGCGCCTTACCGCCTCGGTGAGCTGCCCGCCTTCTTCATAGCCCACATATCCCGGCGGGGCACCGATGAGCCGGGCTACGCTGTGTTTTTCCATGTACTCCGACATATCCAGCCTGACCATGTTGCGTTCATCGTCAAACAGGGCTTCGGCCAGGGCTTTGCTCAATTCCGTCTTGCCCACCCCGGTGGGACCCAAGAAAATGAAACTGCCTACCGGGCGATTGGGGTCTTTCAATCCGGCACGGGAGCGCAAAACCGCGTCAGCCACCGCCTCTACGGCCTCATTCTGGCCTACTACCCGCTCGTGCAGGATGTCATCCAAATGCATCAGCTTTTCGCGCTCGCCTTCCATCAGGCGGCTCACCGGTATGCCGGTCCAGCGGCTTACCACCCGGGCGATATCCTCTTCATCGACTTCCTCTTTGATCAAACGGTGCATCTGGTTTTCCGCCATACGGGCTTCCTCTTTTTCCAACTCCCTTTCCAGCTGATTGAGGCGCCCGTATTTCAGCTCGGCTATGCGGTTTAAATCGTATTCCCGCTCGGCTTTTTCTATTTCATTGCGGCATTCCTCGATATCGCGCTTGATCTGCCGCAGCCGGGCAATGGCCTCCTTTTCCATCTGCCACTGGCTTTTCAGCACATCGGCTTCGCTGCGCAGATCCTGCAGCTGTTTGAGGATGTTGTTCAGCCTTTCTTTGGAGGCCGGATCTTTCTCCTTTTCCAAAACAGCCGCTTCTATCTCCAGCTGCATGATGCGGCGCGTGATCTCATCCAGTTCAGTCGGCATGCTGTCGATCTCGGTGCGCAGCCGGGCAGCCGCTTCATCCATCAGGTCTATAGCCTTGTCCGGCAGGAATCGGTCCGAGATATAGCGATCGGACAAAACCGCGGCTGCAACCAGTGCCGCGTCCTGTATACGCACCCCGTGGTGTACTTCATAGCGTTCTTTCAAGCCCCTCAATATGGAGATGGTGTCCTCCACCGAAGGGGGATTGACAAATACCGGCTGGAAACGGCGTTCCAGGGCAGCATCCTTCTCCACGTGCTTGCGGTACTCATCCAGGGTGGTGGCCCCAATAGCCCGCAGTTCCCCGCGGGCCAGCATGGGTTTTAAGAGATTGCTGGCATCCATAGCCCCTTCAGCAGCCCCGGCACCGATCACGGTATGCAGCTCATCGATAAACAGGATCACCGCACCGCTGGAATCCTGCACCTCTTTTAAGACCGCTTTGAGCCGCTCTTCAAATTCTCCCCGGTATTTGGCCCCGGCCACCAGGGCCCCCATATCCAGGGATATGATCTGTTTGCCTTTTAGGCCTTCAGGCACATCCCCGGCCACTATCCTTCTGGCCAGTCCTTCTGCGATGGCGGTTTTGCCTACCCCCGGCTCGCCGATCAGAATCGGGTTATTCTTGGTACGGCGGGAGATGATCTCTATCACCCGGCGAATCTCTTCATCCCGGCCGATAACCGGGTCCAATTTCCCTTCGCGGGCCAGTTTGGTCAGGTCTCTGCCGTAACGGCTCAAAGCCTCATAGCTTTCCTCAGGATTCTCGCTGGTCACCCGCTGTGAACCGCGCACCGCCCGCAGGGCGTTGAAAATCTGGTCACGGTTCAATCCCATGGTCTGCAGCAGGTTTTTGAGATCGTTTTCCCCTTCAGTGAGCAAAGCCAGCAGAATGTGCTCCACACTGACATAATCGTCTTTTAAGAGCTGGGCTTCTTTTTCCGCCTGGCTCAATACCCGGGCCAGGGAAGAGCTCATGAACACCTGGCCTTCATATCCATAAACGGCTGGGATTTTCTCCAACAGCCGGTTCAATTGCTGGTCAAAAGCATGGAGATTTATGCCTGCTTGTTGCAGCAAGCGCGGCACAATTCCCTCTTCCTGGGTTATCAAAGCCTTTAGCAGGTGCTTGCTGTTTACTTCCTGATGATGCTTCTCAGCTGCCAGCTGATGGGCTTCGGAGAGGGCCTGCCGCGATTTTTGGGTAAGACGTTCAATATTCATGCAATCACCTCATTTCCTCAAGCGTTCTATTTCGTCCTCTAAAGACTCGATCCGCTCCAACAGATCCACTATTATAGCTGCTGCATTAATACTTACCCCCAGCCTGCGCCTGATGCGCATAATCCGCGAAATCCGCGTTAAGCAGCAGAAATCGATGCATTGATTCTTGATTTCGACAATACCGAGCTCTGCCAGTAACTGCAGGAAATCTGGATGTATATCGATTTGTGATAATGGCATCGCTTCTCCTTCGTCATGGAAGCACACTCTGAAGAGGCTCATAATACTCTCCTACCTTTTTCGAATCTCCTGTAGTCGCCTGTATAGTTCGCGTTCCTCGTCACTCAAATCACGCGGTATATCTATTTTTATCCTCACGTACTGGTCACCCCGGGTTCCATCTTTCTTGGGCAATCCTTTACCCTTGATGCGCATGCGCCGCCCGTTGTGGCTCCCTGCCGGAACCGTCATGGTAATATTGCCCTCCAGGGTGGGCACCGACACTTTATCTCCTAAGACTGCCTGTTCCGGGGTGATGGTCAGCTCGGTTTCAACGTCGCTTTCCTGTAGTTTGAACAGCGGATGGGGCAGGATGTTGACCTTTAGATGCAGATCACCCCGGGGACCCCCGTTAATCCCTGCTCCACCCTGTCCTTTGAGGCGGATACGGCTGCCCTGATATACCCCGGCAGGGATATTGACCTGCAGGGTTTTACGCTCCGGTACCGAACCAGTGCCGCCGCAGCCCGGGCAAAAGCCCTGCTCAGTAAAGCCCTGACCGCGGCATTCCGGGCAGGTTGAAGCGCTGCTGATGGTAAAGGTTCTGGTGCCGCCGTGCAAGGCCTCTTCCAGGGTGATGTCAATCTGGCTTTCCACATCCTCGCCGCGCATAGGCCGATCATAGAAAGCGCCAAAATCGCTCCTGGCCTGCCGGTTGCGGCGGGCCCCACCGAATAACACCTCGAAGAAACTGCTGAATCCTCCCAGATCGGCGGGATCAAAATCGGTGGTGTAAGTATAGAAGGCTTCACTGCCGGGTGGGGGAGTGAATTGGTCCCCCGCCCGCCAGTTGCTGCCCAGGCGATCATATTTGGCCCTTTTTTCGGGGTCGCTCAATACCTCATAGGCTTCATTTATCTGTTTGAATTTCTCTTCGGCTTCCTCTTTCTTTTTCCCGGTGTGCAGGTCAGGATGCCATTTCCGTGCCAGTTTGCGATAGGCCGCCTTGATCTGCTTGGCATCAGCGTCGCGCTCCACCCCCAGAATCTGGTAGTAATCCTGATATTGCACTGCCATAATTAACTGCCTCCATCAGCTGGATGTTTTATTTTTCTTCATATTCGGCATCAATGATATCGTCGCTGTCAGCTTGCGCAGCTCCACCGGGCTGTGAGGCCTTGGCTCCCGCATTGGCCATGACCGCAGCGGCCTGGTTCAACTCATTCATCAGTTCATCCAGGGTGGCCACCGAACTGCCGTCTTTGATGGCCTGTTTAAGCTGCTCCAGTTTGGCCTCCAGCCTGGCTTTATCAGCGGTGGGGAGTTGGTCGGCAACACTGTTTAGCTGCCGCTCCACCTGATATACCAGGGCATCGGCCTGATTGCGCTTCTCCGCCTCTTCGCGTCGCCTGCGGTCCTCGGCCTTGAAAGCCTCGGCTTCGTTGATCATCTTTTCAATCTCGCCTTTATCCAGATTGGATGAGCCGCTGATGGTAACCTGCTGTTCCTTGCCGGTGCCCTTATCTTTGGCGGTGACCTTCAGAATACCGTTGGCATCGATATCAAAGGTAACCTCAATCTGCGGAATACCCCTTGGAGCCGGCGGAATGCCTTCCAGCTTGAACTGGCCCAAGGAGCGGTTGTCACGGGCCATTTCGCGTTCGCCCTGCAGGACATGGATATCAACCGCCGGCTGATTGTCTTCGGCAGTGGAGAATATTTCGCTGCGGCGTACCGGGATGGTGGTATTGCGCTCGATAATCCTGGTCATGATACCGCCCATGGTTTCTACTCCCAGGGACAGTGGGGTCACATCCAACAAGACCACATCCTTGACCTCACCGGACAATACCCCGGCCTGAATAGCTGCGCCGACTGCCACCACCTCGTCCGGGTTAACGCCCATGTTGGGCTTCTTGCCGGTTATCTCTTCAACTATCTTCTGTACCACCGGCACCCGGGTAGAGCCCCCTACCAGAATGACCTCGTCAATATCCCGCGGGCTCAGGCCTGCATCGGCCAACGCGGTTTGGATCGGTCCACGCAGCCTTTCTACCAAATCATGCACCAGATCTTCAAATTTGGCCCGGGTAAGTTTCATATCCAGGTGTTTGGGGCCGTCGGCATCTGCGGTGATAAAGGGCAGGCTGATCTGGGTTTCCAGCACGCTGGAAAGCTCCACTTTGGCCTTTTCAGCCGCCTCAGTGAGGCGCTGCAGGCTTTGTTTGTCTTTCCTCAGATCGATGCCGTAATCCTTTTTGAATTCCTCCGCCAGCCAATCCACAATGGCCTTGTCAAAATTGTCTCCTCCCAGATGGGTATCCCCGCTGGTGGCTTTTACCTCAAAAACCCCGTCTCCGACCTCCAGTATGGATACGTCGAAAGTGCCGCCCCCCAGGTCGAAGACCAGAATGGTCTCATTGTCCTTCTTATCCAGGCCGTAAGCCAAGGCGGCGGCGGTGGGCTCGTTTATTATGCGCAATACATTCAGCCCCGCTATTCTCCCGGCATCTTTGGTGGCCTGGCGCTGGGCGTCGTTGAAGTATGCCGGTACGGTGATAACCGCATCGACCACCTTTTCTCCCAGGTAATTGGCGGCATCTTCAACCAGCTTGCTCAGTACCATGGCCGAAATCTCTTCCGGGGCGTAAAGCTTGTCGTCAACCTTAAAGCGGACTGCGTCATTGGGCCCGGCGACAACCTGGTAAGGGACCAGTTTGCGCTCATCTTCAACCTCTTTAAAACGCCGTCCCATAAATCTTTTTACTGAGTAAAAGGTTTTTTCAGGATTCAAGGCTCCCTGGCGCTTGGCAACCTGTCCCACCAGGCGGCCTTTCCCCTCTTTAAATGCAACTACCGAAGGCGTTGTTCTGGATCCTTCGGCATTTATTATAACCGTGGGGTTACCCCCTTCAATTACTGCAACCACAGAGTTGGTTGTACCAAGGTCAATTCCAACTGCTTTGGCCATTTGTGCACCTCCTCAAGTAATCGTAAGACCAATTCGCATTGAAATACTGATATGCTATTAAAAACCCGGTTAATTCATCAACCTTGCTCAGTCACCAGCTTTCCTGTATCTGTATTTATTATAAAAGCGGTTCAGTCAATAGTCAATAAAGGTCAAAGATATTTATACAGATTTTTGCCTTTATCTACAAGGGATTTTTAGTAGTATTGCAGCATCCCCTGTACTATGTCGCGAAATACCGGGGCAGCGTTCTGGCTCCCGCTTTCACCGTCTTCGACTAAGACTACAATGGCAAAACGGGGATCGTCAGCAGGGAAATAGCCGCCAAACCAGGCATTGAGAATTTCCCGCGGAGGGGTGGTCTCCTCATCGAGAATGCCAGTCTGGCTGGTGCCGGTTTTCCCTGCTACGGGCACTTCCGGTACGGCTGCGCTCTGGCCGCTCCCCTCCGTAATCACCTTTTCCATCAGCTGTCGTACCAAAGCGGAGCTTTGGGGGCTGATGACCCTTTGTTTGGGCTGATCGGGAAAGGTCTCGGTTCTGCCCTGTTGATCCACGCAGTAGCGCACTAAAGAAGGTGCTTTCCACAGGCCCTGATCAGCTATGGTGGCTATCATAGAGGTCAACTGCAAAGGGGTCAGCATCACCCCTTTTTGCCCCACACAGGCATTTCCCAGAGCGGCCGGCCCGCCTTCAATAAGCACATAGCTGTAATCACTGTCAGCCACATATCCCTGCAGGGTTTCATCAGTGAGATGAAAACGCTCCACATATTTCATCACATTATTCCTGCCCAAAGCCTCTCCAATAGCGATGAAACTGGGATTGCAGGAGCGGGTAAAGGCAGTGGTCAAATCAATTCGCCCATGCCCTTCTTTTTTTAGGCAGGGGATGGCCACCTCGGGACTGAAATCATAGGCCCCGTCGCATTCAAAATAGTCATCGGGGCTGATGACCCCCTCCTCCAGAGCGGCTGCAGCTATCAGTATTTTAAACAGTGAGCCGGGGTGATACCTGCTCAGGGCCCGGTTGGTAAGCGTGCTGTAGGGATCGCTGGCAATGATCAGCCCGATATCATCATAGGGATTGAAACTGGGCCTGCTGGCCATGGCCAGAACCTGCCGGGTGTCAATGTCCATCACCACTGCGGCCCCCTGGTCCACATGCCGGTTCATGGCGTTTTCAACCACTTCCTGAATGCGCCGGTCAATGGTCAAAACCACCCGGGCCCGGGTGTTGCCCTGCACCTGGCGCAGTTTGAACATCAGCCCTTCTATCGCCGTATTGCGGGCGTCCAGCGTTGTAACCAGTTCCCATTCGGAGGCGGAGTGGGCCAGAATATGATCATACAGCTTTTCTATGCCTGAAAGCCCGCTGCTGCCGGTAGGGCCTACATACCCTAATATGTGCGCCATAAAGCCGTCATCGCGGTATCTTTTTATCACCGGAGCCACTATTACCCCTTTTATATCCAGGCCCTCAAGGGCTTTAAGCTCCTCATCGTTCAGATGGGAGGCTATCCTTACCAGCAAGTCGTTTTCGACTGCAAGCCGGCTCAGGCTGTGCTTGATTTCCTGCAAAGTGTCATCATTGAGATGGGGCATTAGGAGGGATTCTACCCGGATCAGGGCTGCCTTCAGATCGCCGCCGGCAGCATAGTGAGTCTTTATCACCCCGGGTATGGCATATAATGCATAATCATAGGTGGTGTCGGTAAGGGGGATGCCGTTGCGGTCCAGGATAACGCCCCGGGGGTATTCCTTCAGCTCTGCGGTCTGGCTTCTCATGCGCACTGCCGCCTGGGCCAGCTTGCGACCGTTTATCACCTGATCCCAGGCCAGCTTGCCGGCCAAAAAAGCGAAAAGCAACAGCATTAAAAACGCCAGCGTGGCAATGCGTCGGCGCACTGCAAAGCCCCCTTATCCTGCCTTTAAATCTAGCTTGTTCTCCTGTGAAGGGGCTTATTCAGCAGGTTCGTTTTGGATGGAAATCTTGAAAGGCATGCTGCTCAAGATGTGCAACAAATCCTGGCGGGTGTCAGCTGTTCCCCGTATTACCACCAGTCCGGTATGGCGGTCTACGGTGGATAAGACCCCCAGGTGCTCATAACCCTCGATGAGCTTGTTCAACAAATCTATATGGGCGGGATCAACCCTCAACCAGATATTGCCCGAATCATTCTGCATGGCCTCTACTCCTTACCACCCGGCGCAAAATGGAGTTGGGTATAACCGGCTCAGCGGAGGGTATCCAAACCCGCTGCCGGGCATGGCGGGCACGATCCAGGGGGTTTCCCTCATGGTCATAAAGCCGGGTCAAAGCCAACTTTCTAATATCTCCTGGCGGGATCATTATCTCCAAATCTTCACCCGGCCCGAAATTGGCCCTCTGTTCGACCTCTATCCTGCTTCCCTGGTGATCATAGCCTTTAACCATCCCGCAGAATTCGAAATGAGGTCCTTTAAGAGGCATTTTGGCGGTGTCCTGCAGCTCATCAGCAGGCCCGTCAATAAACCCGGTGGTATATGGGCGGGTGGCAATGCCCTGCAGTTCCAGGTGCCAGGCATGCAAATCCTCCAGCGAATAAGCAGAGCGTTCGCTTAGCCATTTATCGATGGCCTGGCGATACACGCGGGCGGTCACCGCTGTATAGAGCGGGCTTTTCATGCGCCCTTCCACCTTAAAGGCATCAACCCCGGCCTCAATCAGCTGCGGTATATAATCCAGCAGGCACAGGTCGCGGGAGTTCAATATATAGGTGCCGTGCTCATCTTCTTCAATAGGAAAGTATTGTCCGGGGCGCTTCTCTTCCTGCAGTGCATAGCGGTAACGGCAGGAATGGGCACAAAGGCCGAGATTGGCGCTGCGTCCGGTCATATAATATGACAACAGACAACGCCCCGAATAAGCTGCACACATCGCCCCGTGGATGAAGACCTCGATTTCCACCCCCACCTGGGCTTTGATATCAGCTATCTCATCCAGGGCCAATTCCCGGGCCAGGACAATGCGCCGGGCTCCCATCTCCTTAAATATTTCAGCGCTGGCATAATTGGTCACATTAGCCTGGGTGCTGACCGTGAGCGGAATATGGGGCACATATTGCCTGGCCAGTTTGATAACCCCCGGATCGGAAACGATCAGGCCGTCTACATCAAGCTCCCCAAGCTTCTCCAGATAGGGGGGCAATTCCTGCAGGTGGCGGTTATGAGCCAGTATATTTACCGCCACATAGACCTTTTTGCCCATAGAGTGGGCAAAATTCACCCCCTGGGCGAGATCAGCCAGGTCAAAGTTCCTGGCATAGGCCCGCAGGCTGTACTCCTGGCCGCCCACATATACCGCATCCCCACCAAACAGCAAAGCGGTGTGCAGTTTTTCCAGGTCACCGGCCGGCATTAACAGCTCCGGCCGCACAACGGGCCGGAGTTGCACTGCAGCGTCAGATTCAGTTGGCGTAACGGCGTTGGGCTGCCAGGTGCTCAGCGAAGGTAGCGGTGAATTCATGACTGCCATCTCCTCGGGCAACATAGTATAGAAAATCGTGTTTTTCCGGTGCCAGGGCGGCTTGGATGGAGGCCTTACCTGGGCAGGCTATCGGCCCGGGCGGCAGGCCGGGGTAAAGGTAGGTATTATAGGGCGAGTTAACCTTTAAGTCAGCATATGTAACCACAGGTTTGTTGGTACCCAGACTATACAGTACAGTGGCATCTATCTGCAGGAGCATGTTTCTTTCCAGGCGGTTCTTTATTACCCCGGCTATCCTGGCCCTCTCGGCAGCTACCTGGGCTTCTTCCTCTATCAAGGACGCTGTTGTTATCACTTCCAGCACATCGCGATTCTGCGCCTTGGCTAACTGCGCGAATTGCTCGTTCCATACCCTTTCAAAGCGGGTCAGCATTATATTTATTATCTCCCGGGCGGTGGTGGATTCATCGAAAGCATAGGTATCAGGGAAGAGAAAGCCCTCCAAAGGCTGCTTTACTGATGAAGGCTGGTTTTTCAGAAAAGGGAAGTCATAATCATCACTGCTAACCTGTTGCCATTCTTCAGGGCTGCATATGCCCTTGCTGACCAGCAGCTCACCTATCTGGGCAACAGTGTAGCCTTCGGGTATGGTTAAGGACAGCAGCACCACCCTGCCCTCGGCAATAGCAGCGGCGATTTCCTCCAAGCCCTGACTTCTGGAAAAACGATAATGGCCTGCTTTGAGCTGGCTGTCCAGGCCCTTCTGCCGGCAGTAGGCCACAAAGAAATCCTCGCTGCGGATCAATCCCTGCGCTTTCAATAAGGCTGCAATCTCAGCTGCGTTGCTGGCCGGAGGGATATGAATATCTATCCCCTTGACATCCGTGGGGTCTATGGGCTGATACTGCTGGGATATGAGCTGTCCACCCAAAAGGCCCAGGCTCAGCAATATCAATACTGCCGCCAGCATCAATATGGTATTCTTCTTGCGCATAAGCTTGATTTCACTCATTTCAATCATCCTGACCCGTTTCCATCGCTTGTCCTTCGGATTCAGGTTCCACATCTGCTGGCTCGCTATCATCATCGGCGGGGGCTCAGGCGGATCTGCTGGGCCGGGATCGCTATCAGCGTCGTCCTTGACTTCATCTTCTTGAGGTGGATCCGAAGGCCTTTCTTGAGCCGGCAGCTCCGGCCCAACAAAAACCAGCTTATTCAAAGGTTTGTAATAATCCCGGGACAGCTGCTCGGTTGATATGGTCTCACCTTTTTCATTAAGATGGCTGCGAAAAGAACGCACTATGTATCCGGGTGCTCCGCTGTGATCCAGTTTTTCTGTTCCCGGCTGCATATCCGGTTTTAATTCGCGTACCTCCTGAAAGGGGATCACCTGATCGATGACATAGCTCAGTTTAATATTTTTCTTGTAGGCCAGATTGCCATATATGGTGATGGTGAGCTTGCCTCCTCCCGCTAAGGCCCGGATATAGATGGGGCTGTCAGTGTTGTTCCTGAAGCGGAAGTCCTGCAGTCCGTAGGCTACCGTGGCGTCCAGTCCGGGTGGGATGTAGGCCACCGCCAGACCATGGTTATAGCGCTCCACTATTTCCAATCCGGCCAGCAGGACCGCATTGTACAGCGTTGAAGATACCTGGCATATGCCGCCCCCGGTACCGGGTTCGAATCTGTCCCCAACTATGATCAGGGCGTCCCGGTATCCGGTAACACCGGTACGCGGACCTACAGTCTGGTTAAAGGAGAAAACCTGCCCCGGCTTTACCATCACCCCGTTTATTATGTTGGCAGCTTTGGTGAGATTATGGGTGCGGTCTACCTCATATACTTTATACCAGGTGGTATATGTGGACAGTTCCCCCATTCCCGCCAGATCACTGGCCAGCACGGCTGGATAATTGTCCTTCATCTTGAGCGGAATTTCCAGTGCGGAAAACGCATCCCATTCGGCTGGCATCTGTGCCCAGGTACTGTCATGGTCGATCTCTTTACCTATTTTCTCCGGTACCACTACCAGGCCTTGGTTTCTGTCTACCTCCAGATAGGCATCCTCTGCCGGGGTTCCCAGGGCTTCCTGCCATTCTGTCAGCAACTGCTGCACAACCTCGGCTCGATACTCAACCGGCACTGAATACTCCACCTTTTTTCTGCCCAAGAGGCTGGATGCTTTGGAGAGCCAGTCCCGCGCTCTCTCCTGCGAATAAGCCTCATGGACCACTTTCTCCACTTCAACCGGAAAAGTCAATGCCTCCAGGGTGGTTTCATAGCGGTAGCTTCCGCTGGTGAAAACCACCGGTTGCTGGTAAGCCTGGCTGATCCGCTTTTGTACCGCTTCGATGGCCTCTGTGCTGTTGTAGCCTGCCACTGTAGCATTGGCTATGGTGACTCCGGGAAGAAAACGCTGTTTGCTGGCATAAGCTTGCCAATAAAAAAAGCCTGCTGCTGACATTATGCCCAAAATAAGGATAATTACCCAGACTACGGCCTTCTTTAATCTTGTATCAAACTGTATCGCAGACAAAAACCCTTCCCCCAAAGCCTGATTTAGTCCTCAGCTATTACGATTATATTACATTTGCTGGGCAGTATGCTATCTAATGGGCAACATAAAAAAGAAGCCCTTAAGGCTTCTTTTCGGATTGACATCAGAGGCCTTCGTTGTCTACCAATTCCTGCCAGGCATCGGCTACCATTTCCCACTCTTCCTCATCTTCAATGTCGCTCAGGAATTCGGCGCCTTCTTCATCGTAAACCACTTTGAGTATGATCACTTCGCATTCCTCTTCGTCTTCTTCATCCAGGGGGATGAGTACGCGGTAAAAATTGTCCTCGATCTCCAGTTCAGCTAACAGCTCAAATTGATGTTCTATGCCTTCGTCATCAACCAGAACGAGTACTAGATAATCATCATCCAAAAGGTCTCCATCGTGCATCAGAGTCACCTCTTTCTAAAAGCTATTGACATTCTATAGTTTATTGTGGTTTTCGTCAAACCAACTTTCTCGCCTGTGGCTGTCCAGGTAGGCCTGCAATATGTGAGCGGCTGCCAGTTTATCGATCACCCGCTTGCGCTTGCGGCGAGAGACATCGGCAGCCAGGAGGGTACGTTCAGCACTTTTGGTGGACAATCTTTCATCCCAAAACTCAACTGCAAGCCCGGTAACAGCGGATAATTGCTCTGCAAAGCCCTGCACCAGCTGCGCTCGTGGGCCGATGCTGCCATTCATGTTGAGCGGCCAGCCGACCACGATCCTGGTGACCTGGTTTTCATGGCAGATTCGAGCCAGATGGGCAAAATCCTGGGCTGGATTAGTGCGTACGATTACTGCATGCGGTTGGGCTGTCCAGCCCAGAGGATCGCTTATTGCCACCCCGATACGCTTGTCACCGACATCCAATCCCATTACTCGCATAATACACCCTGGTCTTTCACCATCTGCTTGACCTACTTCCCCAGGTAGTCCCTGATCAAAACCTCCATGATCTCATCACGATCCACTTTGCAGATAAGGCTGCGGGCTTCCTTGTGACTGGTGATATAAGCCGGGTCGCCGGAAATCATATAACCTACCAGCTGGTTTATCGGATTATAGCCTTTTTCCTCCAGGGCCTGGTGAACTGACTGCAGAATGGATTTGACCCTTTCCTCACCATCTTTGGCCAGACTGAAACTCACCGTGTTCTTAGGTTCTTGCGCCATGTTATAATCCCTCCCCAAGTACTCTTTCGGCTTGGGCTCGATATAATCCTTTTATTTACAGCAGAAGATTTTCAACCGCCTGGCGGGCAGCATTCAAGGCATCTTCTATCTTGTCCGTGTCTTTGCCTCCGGCCTGGGCCATATCCGGCCTGCCGCCGCCTCCCCCTCCGGTGACCCGGGCTGCTTCGGCTACGATTTTACCGGCATGCAGGCCTTTTTCAACCAGATCCTTGCTGACGAAACATACCAGCGAAACCTTATCTTTGTTGGCCGTAGCCAGAAGCACTACTGCACTGCCCAGTTTATCCTTGAGCATCTCCGCGTTCTGCCTCAGTGTATCGGGATCCTGCCCGCTTACCTGCGCGATGAGGATATGACTGTCGCCCCGCTGATAAGCCTGGGCCAACAAGTCCTCACTGCCACTGCGCGCGATCTGGGCTTTCAAGGCCTCGATCTCCCGCTCCCGTTCTTTCAGCGTACGGGTCATGGCCTCGATGCGGTTGCTCACCTCGCGCTCCGTAGTCTTTAAGAGGCTGGCAGCCTTTTTGATCTCCTGCTCTATTCCCTGTAAGTAATTGAGGGCTGAGTGCCCGGCCACGGCTTCAATCCTGCGCAAACCGGAACCTATGCTGCCCTCGCTCAATATCTTGAACAAGCCGATCTGGCTGGTATTTTTGACATGGGTTCCACCGCACAGTTCCAGGCTGTAGTCTCCTACCTGCACCATGCGTACCTGATCGCCGTATTTTTCCCCAAATAAGGCCATAGCCCCCATATTGCGAGCTTCCTCCAGGCTTTTAACCGAGGTTTCTACCGTATAAGCCTGCCATATGGCTTCATTGACCAGGCGTTCGATGGTCTCAATTTCCTGTTCAGTCAAAGCGGACAGATGGGAGAAATCGAAACGCAGGCGGTCAGGTTCCACCAGAGAGCCCTTTTGCTGCGCATGTTCGCCGAGCACGGTTTGCAGGGCCTTGTGCAAAAGGTGCGTGGCGGTATGATGGCGGGCTGTGGCCAGCCGGGCTTCGCTTTGCACCTCCAGGGCAACCTTTTCGCCGACGGTCAGGGTGCCTTTCAAAGTACCCAGATGAACAATCCAGGACCCGACCTTCTGCACATCATCAACATGCATTTTGCCATCCGCACCGGCTATCACTCCCCGGTCAGCAACCTGCCCGCCGCTTTCTGCATAGAAAGGGGTAACGGAGGTTATAGCTATGATAGGGCCGTCCTGCGCAGCGCTTACCAATTCGCCGTCCTTTATCAAAGCCAAAAGCTCAGCCTGATCGGTCAAGGTGTTATAGCCGGTGAATTCAGTAGGAACGGTCTGGTTCTGGGTCAACAGCTCGGAGATCATTATCTCGCGCGCCCAGGCCTCGCCGCCTTTGCTGGCCTGACGGGCCCTTTCGCGCTGCATGTTCATCTGTTCATTAAAGCCCTCCCGGTCAACCCTGACCCCGTTTTCCTCAGCCATATCCTCGGCTGAATCCAGGGGGAAACCATAAGTGTCATAAAGCATGAAGGCTTCAGCCCCGCTCATTACCTGGCGACCTTCCTTTTTCATGTTTTTGATAATTTCCTCGGCCTTTTTCAAACCTTCGTTGAGGGTTACCAGGAAGCGCTGCTCCTCCAGTTTTATGACCTCTTTAACGAACTCTTTGCGCTTCAGCAGTTCAGGATAGGCATCCTTCATGATTTCGCACACTACATCGACGATTTTATAGAGAAAGGCCTCTTCCAGTCCCAAAACCCGGCCGAAGCGGACCGCACGCCTCAATATACGGCGCAAAACATAGCCGCGCCCGTCATTGCTGGGCAGCACCCCATCGCTGATCAAAAAGGTGCAGGCCCGGCTGTGGTCAGCTATCACCCTGAAGGGGAAACCTGCTTCCCCGCGGTCATAAACCCTGCCGGTCATTTCTTCAATATATTTGATTATGGGTACAAACAGATCGGTGTCAAAATTGCTCTCCACCGCCTGCAGCAGGGAGCTGAGCCTTTCCAAACCCATGCCGGTGTCAATGCTCGGTTTGGGCAATGGGGTCAGGTTTCCGCTTTCATCGCGGTTAAACTGCATAAACACCAGATTCCACACTTCCAGGAAGCGGTCACAATCACACTTGCCGATAGCGCACTCTTCAGCCTGACAGGCATACTCCGGGCCACGATCGTAATGGATTTCGCTGCAGGGACCGCACGGCCCGGTATCACCCATAGCCCAGAAATTGTCTTTCTCCCCCAGGCGGATGATGCGTTCCGGGCTGACCCCGGCCACCTCCTGCCACAGGGCATGAGCTTCGTCATCATCGGTGAAGATGGTAATCCACAGCTTTTCCCGGGGCAACCCGGCCACCTCGGTCAGAAACTCCCAGGCGTAAGCAATAGCCTCGCGCTTGAAATAGTCTCCGAAAGAGAAATTCCCGAGCATTTCGAAAAACGTATGGTGCCGGGCGGTTCTGCCTACCGTATCCAAATCATTATGCTTGCCCCCGGCCCGCACACACTTCTGCGCCGTAGCCGCCCGGGTGTAGGGCCGCTTATCCAAACCCAGGAATACGTCTTTAAACTGGTTCATACCCGCATTGGTGAACAACAGCGTAGGGTCGTCAATGGGTACCAGTGATGAGCTTTCCACCACCGTATGTCCCTTTTCCATAAAGAATTCGAGGAAAGTCTTTCTTATTTCACTGCTTTTTTTCACTAGAGGCCTCCTCCATCCCGAAGAAAGTACTGGTATAGTATATTTTCATGGAAAAACCAAGCTGCTGTCAACTTATCGCCACCATAAAGTGCGCTGGGAGCAATTTACATAAGCGGTTTATTATTCTGCTATTTTAAGATAAGCCCAGTGCAACAGCACTTTTAGTACCGCCGCAGCCGGCAGGGCCAGGATTATGCCCCATAAGCCGAACAAAGTCCCTCCTGCCAGTACCACGAATATGATCAGCAAAGGGTGCATACCTAATTTTTGACCAATTACCCGGGGAGTAAACAGGTGAGCATCCAATTGCTGGATAATAACCATTCCCAGGGCCATATACACGGCCAGCTTAAATGACACGCTCCATGCCAGAAGCACAGCCGGTATGCCGCCCAGCAACGGCCCGAAATAGGGCACCAGGTTGGTCACGGCGGCCACAATGCCGATGATCGTGGGGAAAGGTACCCCCAGCAGGGCAGCCAGTCCCCCGGTTAAAAGCCCCACCATTATCGCCACCAGGAAATACCCTTTTATAAACTCAACCATTATGCGGTCAATCTCCTGGCACAAAATAAGCAGTTGCGTGCGTCCCCGCGGTGGCAGCAGGTTAAGAAAACCGTCCCTGATCTTCTCCCAGTCCATCAGCATATAAAAGGCTAGAAGCGGGGCAAATATTATAGCCAGTATGCGGTTTAACAAATGATACCAGGTGTTGATAAAATTCTGCAAGCTGTTGTATATGCCGGTTTCGATCTGCCTGAGGTTGTTTTCGATAAAAACTTGCAGGCGTTCCGGTTTGGGTATGCCGTCCATTTGTGCGGCTATTCCTTGTATATCGCTTACGCACTGGGGATAGATTTTGGCCAGGTCTCCTATTTCAGCGGCAGTAATCGGCACCAGCCAATAAACTAGAGCTGCCAGGCTGAAAGCCAGCAGGCCATATATGAGCAGTATAGCCATGACCCGCTTCATCCCGCGCTTTTCCAGTTCATTCACGGGTCGATAGAGAAAATAGGCCAGTACCCCGCTGATACCAAAAGCATAGAGAACTTCGCGAACCCGGTACAAAAAATAGAGGGTGGCGACTGCCAGCAGAATAAAAAGAATATAGCGCCAACCCGTAATCCTGTAAAGGGACACCTTTACATCTCGCTTTCCATATCGGGATCAGTGTCGCCCCACATGCTGCCGACGGTATTGTCCACAGCCTGTTTGGACCTGCTGATAATACGGCTGCCTACCCGGTACAGCTCACTCTTCTGGTTATAATACATCGCTGTAGCTGCGGCTCCCAGGATAGCACCAAGCATCATAAGGCCCCAATGATTATGACGGCGTCTTCGCAATACTTCACCCCCATCCCTATTAAATCATTTCCGAGGAATTATCCATAGCAATCAGACTTCCATCTTCAGCCACTTCATATAGGTTTACCCGGCCTTTGTGAAAGTTGAATTCCAAATAGCAATTCCAACAGTAAAACTGGTCGCTGCCGACCTTGCCTACCTGCAAGCCGCCGCAAGCCGGGCATTTCACGGTCATGTTTGAGTCCTCCTTTCCGCTTCAATGACAGCACTGCTGGTGCTCTTCCAGGTCACCTGATCAAGCGGGATTTCGCTGCGGCCATGCAGTATGTCATACAAAGCCCCACTGTAAACCTCAATCCCCCATATCCTGTGATCCTGCCGGGAAACTATAAAATCGCTGATCGAACCGATTTCCCGGCCTTCTCGGTCATATACGATGTCTCCCACTTTTTTGGCATATATATTAGATTCTTCCCGTACCGGGCATGGTTTAATACTCGCCATGTCATTGATCAGCACCGCATGTTGGCCCAATACAAAACAAGGGCTGGGAATTATGCCTGTTTGATTGTCACCCGTGTTTATGAGCAAATAGCCTATCCGGTAATCATCATCCACTACCACTTCTTTCACTGATCCAACCACAGTAGCCGTAGGTTCACAGAATACCGGCAGGCCTATTATATTGCGCAACTTCAATCCTGCTGCCCCCTTGTTGTGCTGTACATAGCTTACCCGGCTGAGAAAAAAAAATGCGCTTCATCCGGCGCACGTTCGCTTATGTATTACATTCGATCCAAACCACCAGTTTTGTTCATGAGTCTCATCAGGACCTTGAACGTTTTTAATTTTAACTATGACAAAAATTGTCCGACTGAGACTTTAAGGATTTGGCCCGGCACACCTTTAGGCCTGTGCTTTAATTTCATCAACCGATCACGCTTCCAGGGCTTGCTCAATTATACCCCCGCCCAGAACCTGATCCTGGCAGTAGAATACCACTGCCTGTCCTTTGGTTATAGCCCGCTGTGGTTCTGTAAACTCAACCCTGACCCCCTCTTTTTCTGTATACAGCACAGCCGGGCTTAAGGGTGCCCGGTAGCGGACTTTAGCCATGACCTCCATGGGCAGAGAGGGCTTGTGCCCAGAGACGAAGTGCACCTGCCCGGCCAATAAAGCCTTTTTATAGAGGTGCTCTTCCGGACCGGCGACAA